>CAZEDR010000016.1:21446-24092 GCA_964510975.1 uncultured Melioribacter sp.
GTAGTTGATTTGTTATTTCAAGAAACTTTAAATCGTTTTCTTCGCTCAGTGCCAGCTTCAAAAACCTCCACGCAAGATTTGGATCCGGGCAAGTTTTAAATATCACGAAATTCTTAGGATCACCGTAAGTGTATGCCGGACCCGTGTAATTATCCGGTACGGGCATAGGTTGGAAATCATATTCGAATCCAGCCGGCTTAAATTTTTCAGAATGAGAAATTTCCCATGGACCGGTAAATCTTGTTGCAATTACACCATCTAAAAAAACATCTTGCCGTGCAGATAATCTTTCCTTCGGGAAATAATTGTACTTGTAGAGTTCACGCAGAAATTCAAAAACTTTGATGCCTGCTTCGTTATTAAAAGCAGCTTTGTTATTTTTTACAAGCGGTGCACCGTTGGAGGCAGCAAGGTACAATGGATAAAAATCAAAGAAACGCTGCCACCATGTTGCAATTACTTCAGCGTACCCAAACCAGCGATCAACATAACCGTCACCATTTATATCTTTTTGAAATTTCTTAGATGCATCGAAGTATTCTGAGTAGGTTTTGGGAGCTTCAGAATAGCCAAGATTCTTGATAATGTTTTTATTGTACATCATCATTATTGGATTAATCTTCCACGGAATCTGATAAATATGTCCGTCAAGAGATGTTACTTCCTCTATCACAGTACTATCGCAGCGTTCTCGCAAAAAATCCATAAATCCATTTAAGGTATCCAAAGCAACTAGAACACCCGCTTGAGCGTAAGCTTCAACATCTCCTTCCCACATGTTTGAATAAATATCGGGAGTAGTTTTGCCGACAACCGCGGCAAGAATTATTTCTTCGCTCGATTGTCCTTCCGGCACCGGTTGAAACATTATCTTTTCTTTTGGGTTATTTTTATTCCAGCCATCAACAAGGAATCTAGCAAACTGAATTTCTTCTGTGTTGTTTGAAGACCAGTAGAGAATTTTGGCTTCTTTATTACGAGAATCCGAATTGCATGAGATTGCAATAATAAACATGAATAGAAACAAGATGAATTTGAGTAGTTTCATTTATTGCCAGCGAGCCCAATAATTATCTACTGTCGGGTAAGGAGTTCTTGGAATCAATCCGCCCCGCTTTATGGTGTAGAATTCAATTGCTTTCAAGTTCTCCTCTTCGCTAACGCGAATATTGTCAAGCACTTTTCGATTAATCGTTACAATGTATTGCTTCTTCAGTTCATTAATCTTTCTAAAAAGTTTTTTCGTTAGCTCTTCTTCAATTAATTCCGATTGGGATTTATCTTCATCGTACTTTTCTTTAATCTCTTTATTTTCAATAACGATGGATTTTATCATCTCATCCTTGACTGTTGCATACAATATTTTTTCGAGCCACAACTTTGATTGCTCAACGACATTTTTGCTCTTGTAATAACCTTTAGAATCAGCAATAGTACATAAGAGTTTATCTCGTACCATTCTCCAAACCAGCTGTTCCAATGAACGTGAATACTCTGCAAAACTTTTTTTATCTAGTTTCAAGTATTCAGCACGGGTTCTATACCATATTATAAAATCGCTTAAACTAATCTTATAATCCTTCAGTTCAACAAGATTGATTTTAGAATAATCATTTTGATTTGTTGATCTGTATTCAAGCAAAGCATCTTCAAGCTTTTGCTCAAGTTCCCATTCAAGATATTTTCCCTTAGGTAGTTCAAATCCGGCGAGATACGATCTTAAAATCTGAAAAGGCTTTCTTTTAATAACCGGTTTTTGCTCAACCATTAGTTCGTTCACATATTTGTCGCTTAAGCGATCCATTTTGATTTTAGTTACTGCGCGTTTGGCTTCATCCACTACTGTGTTCCATTCGGTTTCAGACGGCACCATGTTGTAAGAAATATTTTTGAGATGAACGATATACCAGCCGTCGTTTGTTTTAACCGGACTTGAAGTTGTACCGATTTCAAGCTTATCAATGATTTTACCAAGGTCGCGGTTTTTCATTTCAAGCTGGTAACGTGAAGACTTCAGAGAACGATCTTCGATGCTCACCGTGTCATTAATTTGTCTTTCAAAAAGTATTTTAAAGTCCGTTCCCATTTTTAGCGAATCTTCTAGTTTTATAATTTCGTCATTTTCATGTGTGAAGAGCCACTGCAATTCAACATCAATTAGTTTCTGTTTCGCAATGGTGTCAACCTCAGCATGAGTAAACGTTACTTTGCTCAGGATTTCATCTTTGAAGAGTTCTTCTGTCGCAAGATCATCTCGAAAAGCTTGATAATATTCTTTTACGGTCTGTGTGGTATCCAGTTTTCTTGTTAAACCATCAAGCGCCAAAAGTTTTTCTCTTATCAGATTATCAAGAAATATTTTTTTTGAATCTTTAACACGCTTGTAGAACGCCGGACCATACTCATATCCGTTTACAAACTCCTCTGTTGTAATTTTAATATTACCAACCGTTGCCACAATATTATTATTCCCACCGTTATAGTTTTTCGATTGAGATGAAACATCTGCATAACAAATCACGACCAATAAAACAGTAACGGAAAATAAATTCATTCTCATTTTATAATTATCTGATTATTAAATATTCTCAAAACCGATATAGCAACGAGCATAGATGTTCTCTGTATTGTCCCTAAAGGGACTTT
>CAZEDR010000017.1:0-23811 GCA_964510975.1 uncultured Melioribacter sp.
GGCGCGCTATATATGCGCAATACGGCCGACGTTTCCTTTATTCAACGCGAAATTGTTTCTAACTACGAAGAGACTTCAATCATTTATTCCGCGCTGTTTCTATTAGGATTGTTGGCGATGTATTATATATCGACCTATACTGTTAAAGAGAGAGATGAAACACAGGATTTACTTTTTGAAGAGCACGAGAAGAGTATAAAACAGAAAATTGATCACGATAAGGAAACGTTGTTTACTAAGAGGATTTATCATACTCACCACAAAGCCGAAAAGGTAATGGGCTTTATTAAAGATGATCTTAGAAAGTTATCTTCTGAAAACATTAGTGAAATAAAGCTTCGTGTAACGCGCTACTCAAACTTTATTTCGCGGGTTATTTATGATATGAAGTGGTACGATCCGCCTATTCAGACAATTAGAAATCTTGCTTTCAAAACAAACATTAATGAGGTTGTTAAGTTTATCATCGAAAACCTCTTTAATAGGACGGCTAGAAAGTCGGGTTCGTTCGAATTGAAAATGGATTTGGATGAAAAAGTTCCGATTGTTCATATAAACGAATTCGTGATTTGGGAAATTATTGAGCCGTTAATTCAAAACTGTATAGATCACGGTGGAGATAGAAACCTTACAATTATTGTAAGAACTAAATATCACCCGGAAACGAAACAGAGCGAATTGATAATTGAAGATAACGGAACCGGAATTGCTGCCGAATTATTAGAAACAAATGATGCGGGAATTAAAAAACTATTCCTAGAGAATGTTACTACGAAGACCGGAACGCAATCTTCCGGTTATGGTTGCTATATTGCGTACGAAATTTCAAAACAAAGATGCGGATGGAATATTGATGCCGAGAATTTGCCCGAATCCGGCTGCAAATTCACAGTTCATATTTCACACTAGTAACGGAGAAAGTAGATGATTGAAGAAATTATTAATGTGCTGCTTATTGAAGATGAAGATTTTGATATGCGCAGAGTGGAAAACACCATTAAACCGTTTAACAATAGAATCAAAATTATTGATGTTGTCTCGGATGGTAAAAGTGCTATTGAGCTTCTTGAAAAAAAGCGGGGCGCGTACGATGTTGTAATTATGGACTTTCAAATTGCAGGCGGTCTGCGTGGCGATTTGCTGATTAAAAAAATTAAAGATTTCGATACATCGTTACAAATCATAGTAATTACAAAGATGACAATTAACATAACTGATTATGATTTTGCACATAGTTTAATAGAGGCTGGCGCTTTCTGGTATTGCACAAAATATCCGGGTGATATTGAAGACTATATTTATCAGCCTACTGATTTTATAATGGCAATTTTTAATGCGTTCGAAAGAAGAAGATTGATTAAAGAGAAGCAGAAGTCAAATCAAAAGCTTACTAGAAATGTTGAAGAAGTTTTAGCAAGCAAAAAAATTATCGGAATTTCGGAATCTACAAGTAAGCTACGCGAGCAAATATCTAAGTATGCAAACAGCAATGCACCTATTTTAATAATGGGTTCTTCCGGCACCGGAAAGGAATTGATCGCTTACAATCTTCATTATTCGGGAACAAGGAAGTATGAAAACTTCATTCCAATAAATTGCGGCAGTATTCCGGATCAATTAATTGAGAGCGAACTTTTTGGATATGAAAAAGGTGCATTTACCGGTGCAAACAAAGGCAAGCCTGGACTATTCGAATTGGCAAATAACGGTACTATTTTTTTGGATGAAGTTTCCGAGCTGCCACTTTCCGCTCAAGTAAAATTGCTGCGCGTTCTTCAAGACGGGGAAGTTGAAAAGATAGGCAGAACAGAAAAAGTAAAAGTAAACGTAAGGGTCATCTCCGCATCAAATAGAAATCTTGAAGAGGAAGTAAGAGAAAAAAGATTTAGAGAAGATTTGTATTACAGACTAAATGTTGTTCCAATTAACGTTCTGTCGTTGACTCAAAGAAAAGAAGATATTCATTTCTTAATTGATTACTTCATGAATGAATTTTCAAGCGACATGGGAAAAGAAACGCCGGTTATTAAAGAAGACGCGATGAAATACTTAATTGATTATGAATGGCCGGGCAATGTTAGAGAGCTGAAAAATTTGGTTCAGCGGTTGCTTTTCTTTGATGAAAAAATTATTGATGCCGCCGTTATAGAAACAGCCCTTGGTAAGAAAATACATTCGGTTCCAAATGCTTCAATGGACGATTGCGTTCAATTCAAATCCGCCGAGGGGATTCTCTCGCTCAAAAGTATGGAGAAAACTTTCCGGGAGAAGTATTTTAATTATGTTAGAATAAGATGTGAATCAGATTCCGAGGCCGCAAAAAAACTTGGTCTGGCGCCTCCAAACTACTACCGTATGTGTAAAGAGCTCGGTTTAAAATAGTTCGACTAAGAATTATTATTATAATAACAGACGGTTATTATAATAATAAGGATTCATTTGTCGCTATTCATTTATAAACGCAAACACCTTTAATACCACTAAATTACTTGTTAATTAGTGGTATTCTTTTTGCACGCAAACATTATATTCGAAAAACAATCCGTGGGTAAAAAATGATAAAAACTTACAAAGGTAGTTTGCTATCGTTTGTGATAATGTTTATAACTACTTCATTTCTGTTTGCGCAATCAACTGCATTAGAACCAACTTTAAATTTGGTTGATATCTCTGGAACAAAGGTTCCTTATCAAAATGGAATGCCTCTTCCAACTTTCGAAAAACAGAATTCTAGAACCATTATAGATTTGGCTGGAGAGTGGAAGAAATTAAGATTTCCTACAATCGACAATGTTTCCCTTGCAAAGAGAGATGCTGCGGGTGTTGCTGCACTTGAAGCAGATGCTGCGGGTAAACAGCTTTCAAATTTTGATGATGCCGGTTGGACTAAAAAAGTTTTGCCTGGTGTCGAAAACGGACTCACCGCTGAAACATCTCCCAATGGATTGTTTCCTGAAACATATTACGATGGTGTTTGGTACAGAAAAAATTTCAATGTTGACGCGACTAACTCCGGTAAACTTGCCAAGCTGATGTTCTATTCTGTTAACTATGTATGCGATGTTTGGATAAATGGAAAGTATGCCGGTTATCATGAAGGCGGTTACACACCCTTTGCGTTTGATGTTTCTTCTTTGCTGAATTACGGCGCTGCAAATACTATCGCTATCCGGGTTGATAACATTGCATGGGATTCTCGAAAAGATATTGTTCCTTACAATAAAGTTGATTGGTTCAACTGGGGCGGTGTTATTCACGATCTCTATCTGGAATTTAGCGATCCGGTTTCTGTTTCAAGAGTAAACGTAGTCCCGGTTGATTTGGAAGGAAACATTGACGCGACTTTAATTCTGAATAATATTGGAAATGCTGCGACTGCAAGTGTTGCAGTAAAAGTTTATGAAGCAACTGTCAATCAAACTAATATTCAATCTGAATATGCAAAAGATTTAATGGGTTCCGAAGTTGCATTAAGCGGAGCTTCCGAGAAGCAAATTAGTTTGAATTCGAAAAGCGCTTCTGTTTGGAAAACGAGCTTGAAGATTCCAAATCCAAAGTTATGGACAATGAAAAACCCGAACTTATATATCATGAAAGTTACGGTTACAAAAGATTCGAAAATTGTAGATGAATATTATACACAGTTTGGAGTTAGAACTGTTGCAACAAAGAATGGCAAATTTTTATTAAACAATAAAATTATGTTTTTGCCGGGTGTAGCTAGACATGAAGAACATCCCGATTATGGAAGAAGCGTTCCCAAAAACATAATCTATTCGGATTTGCAAACGGTAAAAAGCTTGAACGCATTGTACTTGAGAACCGCGCACTATCCAAATCATCTTTATACTTATCTTATTGCCGATAGACTTGGCATTGCAATCATGGAAGAAATTCCGGTTTGGCAATGGGACACGCAACAAGTTTGGGATTTACAAAATGCCCGTCAGATTCATATTCAAATGTTTAGAGAAATGGTTTACAAAGATTATAACCGTCCTTCTATTGTTATGTGGAGTACATCCAACGAATGCCACTTTGAAGGCGGTGCTAGATTAACTTATCATAATAATTTGAAGAGCGATTACAGAAATAATTATGATGATAAACGATTGCTAACACAATCTGCCGCCGCTGATAAACCGGGTGCTGCGGATGTTACACAAGAGCCGCTTGATGTTGCCGGGTGGACGATCTATTACGGAATATTTTACGGAACCAGCAGAAGTTATTTCGGACCGACATTCACATTTGTAAACAATGCTAAGACAGCATTTCCAAACAAACCAATCATTGATACCGAATTCGGATATTGGTCATCGGAAAACGGTTCATCAGAAGCGGAACAGGTAAAAGTTTTAAACGAAACATTTAATGGATTCAAGTTTCATCTTCCCTACGATGCTTCGGGTGCGGAAAACACTTCCGGGAATTTAATGGGCACAACCTGGTGGTGTGTTTATGATTGGTATCAGCCAAAACCGAAAGCACAAGGCTGGCAGACAATGGGTGTTATCTCTATGGATCGCAAAACAGAAAAGCAAGTTGCCGGTACATTAAGAACAACTTATTTACCCTTTGCCAACAAAGATGGAATTCCGGTTAGTGTAGAAAATGAAAGCAAAGAAATTCCGGCAGAATTTTCTCTCGAGCAGAATTATCCTAATCCGTTTAATCCGGAAACCACTATTAGGTACAAGGTACAAGCGGCAAGCAAAGTAAGTTTGAAAGTGTTTGATGTACTTGGAAATGAAGTTGCAACATTGGTAAACGAGTTCCTACAACCGGGAGTTTATAACTCTACGTTCTCTACTCTTCGTTCTTCACTCTCTTCCGGTGTTTATTTCTATACTCTTAGAGCCGGAGACTTTGTTTCAACAAAAAAAATGGTATTAATCAAGTAGCTTATTAAATTAATAACGGGCTGCTTATTAAATTAATAAGTAAACGTTTACATAACCGCCGCAAGACGCTGAAATTGATCTAAATTCGTTGCTTTGCGGCGGTATTATTTTTGCTCTAATTCACATCTATGCAAAATCCAATTACAATTTTAGATGCAATAATAATTCTGCTTTATGTTGTTACGGTTCTGACGCTAGGTCTTTATATTAAAAACAGCGATAAGAACCTGAGCGATTATTTTCTTGCCGGAAGAAAGCTGGGCTGGTTTGCAATAGGTATTTCCTTGTTTGCAACAAATATTTCCAGCGAGCATTTTATTGGTTTAGCCGGCGGAGGCGCGTCAAGAGGTTTGGCAGTTGCTCAGTTCGAGCTGATTGCGATTTTCTTTTTAATTATACTCGGCTGGTTCATTGCGCCTATCTACAGAAATTCAAAAATATATACCACTCCGGAATTTTTAGAAAAAAGATTTGATGCTTCAACAAGAAAGTTTTTCAGCGGACTTTCAATTTTTACTTACATAGTTACAAAAGTTTTAGTAACGCTTTTTGCCGGTGGAATCTTATTCAACAAAATTTTTGGGTGGAGTATTTTTACCTCATCTATCATCATAATATTAATTACCGGCATATACACACTTGTGGGTGGCTTTTCTGCTGTTATCAGAACACAAGTTTTTCAAGGTGTTCTATTGATAATAGGGGCTTTTCTGCTAACCACATTTGGTCTTGCAGAAGTTGGCGGATTTCAAGGTTTGCGCGAAAGACTTCCGCTTGAACATTTTCAAATGTTTAAAGCCAGCAGCGATCCCGATTTTCCTTGGACGGGAATTATTTTCGGAGCTCCGATAATCGCGTTTTGGTATTGGTGTGCAGATCATTATATGGTGCAAAGAATTTTAGGAGCCAAATCTGCCGAAGACGCACGCACCGGATCGCTAATAACCGCCTTCCTTAAAATATTACCACTCTTCTTATTAGTTATGCCGGGACTAATTGCAGTAGCGCTTTACCCGGAAGTTCGTGGTGATGAAGCTTACCCGATGTTAATTTCCGGCGATCTTTTGCCTACCGGAATTAAAGGAATTGTTATTGTAGGATTTTTAGCAGCAGTAATGTCTTCACTTTCTGCCGCATTCAATAGTATAGCTGCTTTGTATACAATAGATTTTTATAAACCAAAGCATCCTAATGCTTCCGATAGGACTTTGGTTCTTGTTGGAAGAATGGCTACAATTAGTGCAATTTTTATCGTAATACTTTTTGTTCCTTTTATAAAGCTGGTTAACTCGAACATCTATATTTTCTTGCAAGGAATGCAGGCCTTCATAAGCGCTCCAATTGCTGCTGTATTCTTATTCGGATTTTTATTAAAAAAAGTAAATGCCAAAAGTGTATTAATTGCTTTTGTTCTTGGTGAAGTCTTGGGATTATCCCGATTCATTATCGAAATCATGATTAACTCCGGATTTGTTTCGAACTCTTTTTTATCTGCCTTTGTTAGTGTTAACTACCTTCACTTCACAATACTGGTTTTTGTCTTTACGTCATTGGCTATGATAATTCTTAGTTATGTTTTCCATTACGGTTCCGATTTGAGTAATTCGAAATTTAACTCAATCATAGATGAATATTTTTCTACAAATGTTGATAAAGGATTAGTTCGTGTTTCGAAGGGAAGAATACACGTTTTAGCATCCTTTTTCATTTTACTTTTGACTTTGAGTTTGTGGTATCTATTTGTATAATAAATTAGCACAGAGAAAACTTGTTTAACAAGTTCACTCAAAATAAACAAACACAACCAATAGGAGGAGCTATGAAAAAACTGTTAATGGCCTTAATGTTAGTTACGGCTGTTGCATCTCAGGCGCAAACCTGGGTATTCCAATCGTTTGATTCATCAGTTAAAGACGGTTGGTGGGATATGGTAAATTTATATGCCAACAACGGAGATGCAGAAAAGAAGTGGGATGTTACCGACTACACTGCGGATAAAAAAGAGGGCGTTGCTAGCTTAAAGCTAGATTATGCTCTTGGCGCTGCAGATAGCTGGGGCGGTTACCTGGTTCGTACAAGTATTAAGCCTTTCCCAAATAATCTAACATGGGATTTATCAACAGGTACAAAACTTACTTTCTGGTACAAGGTTTTAGTGCCTACAGTAATGTCTACAGCTGGCGGTATGAATATGGAAGTTAAACTATGCGATACACAAGATGGGCAAGAAAATCGTGTGTATCGTTCTGTCGCTGTTGATTTAACAGATGCTTCCGGTCAATGGAAACAAATGACTGTTGATTTCACAATGGGAGATGATGCTAGCGTTGCATGGAAATATCAAGCTGGCCCAGTTGAAGGCAGAGATATGCAGTGGGATAAAGTAAACGGTATGGAACTTACGGTATTTTATGCACCTCCTGGTGGTGGAACCGGAACAAACACTCCAACTGCTAAAGGTACTGTTTTATTAGATGGTTTTGCAATTGAAGGCGATAAATACGCACCACCTTTATTCAACTTTGATAACTCCGCTTCTAAGTGGGGTCAGGATCCTATGGATTGGGCTGGCGCAGATGGAAAAGGCGCAGTAAAACTAACTGATGAAGCTACAGATAAAGTTGAAGGTGCCGGTTCATTAAAGTTCGAATATACATGCAACGCTTCCCAAGATTGGGGCGGCTTTGTTGCTTTTGATATGGCCGTTACTCCTCCGGATAAATTTGTTGAAAGAACAGCTCTTATTCTTTGGTTAAAAAACACAAAAGCAATTGTAAGTACAAAACCGGAAAGAGCAATGTTGCGTTTCTTTATCATGGAAAAGAGCAATGGTACAGATACTGAAGAGTGGATAATAAAAGTTCCGATCGACCTGAGCAAGGTTAGCGATTGGACACGTTATGTTCTTCCTCTAAAAACAAAAGCATTACCTAATGGCGATCAAGATCCTCCAACAGATGGTTTTGCACCAAAGAGCAATAATGGCGACAAGACATTTAATCATGATAAGATTGTAAAAGTAAGACTTGAAATTTTAGCTGCCGGCGCCGGTCCATTGGCTGGTCCTAAGGGCGAAAAACTTACGGGTACACTTTTATTTGATATTTGCCAGGGCTCAGGTTTCCAGATTTATGATATTACCAAACCAGGTGCACCAAAGAATTTTGCTGGTATTAAAGGCAGCTATTCTAACCTAGTTTCTTGGGGCGATGTTGATAATGAAGGCACCGAGAAATATGACATATATGCAAGCAAAACAGCTATTACTAGTTTAACAGCAGCAGGTGTAGAAAAAATAGCTACCGGTATTGCCCGCCAGGTTCAGGTATTTGAACATACTTTAAAAACTCCTAAGATTGATAAAGATGTTACCTGGTATTATGCAATTCAAGCAATTGATAAGAATAAAAACGAAGGGGCTATTGCTACAGCTGGACCAATTACAAATAAAGCTAAAGGTGTTCCAACAATAGCTTTAAAGACTATCAACTTTAAGGCAGATGGAAATTTAGATGAATGGGCTGGTGTTACCCCATTTGAAATTTATCCATCTAAAGGCGGTCACATAATGACAAGTTGGAAGGTTGATAACGACGCTGATAATTCGGCCGACTGTTACATTGCAATTGATAAAGATTACTTATATGTGGCATATAATGTCAATGACGATATTATTGTAGCCGATGTAGCCAACTACTATACAACTGGATATAATTGGGCGCTAGATGCTGTAGATTTGGAAATTGGGTTCTATAACCAAAAATCGCCTCACACTTCTTACAAAACGGGAGCGGAACCGGATTATCACATTCGCTTTAACAAACTTAGAGCAAGAAATGATTCGGCTGGAAAAGACTCCTTATTGTTGCCTGGTGACAATTATTATTGGCAAGAAAAATTCCCGTCAGGTTATGTTGTAGAGGCAAAAATTAAATTGACTGAATTAGCGTCATTTAAGGGTCAGAAAGATGTTATCTATGTTAAAGAGGGATATAAAATTCCTATTAACTTTGTCATAATGGATAATGATGGCGGCACAAATGCAGCTCTTGATGCCAACCGGGAAGGTCAAATGAGTTATTCTTTTGCAGATAATAACGACGGTTATTATAATCCAACTCTTTGGACATATACTTGGTTAGGTGATACTGATGTTATTGCAACAGACGTTGAAAAAGATGAAATGCCTGTTACATATTCATTATCTCAAAACTATCCTAACCCATTCAACCCAACAACACAGATTAAGTATTCCATTCTTAATGCCGGTAATGTTAGTTTGAAGATATTTGATGTATTGGGCCGCGAAGTAGCAGACTTAGTAAATCAGAATCAAGATGCCGGTCACTATACAGTTAACTTCAACGCTTCTTCATTATCATCAGGAATCTATTTCTATAGAATAGAAAGCGGTTCTTTCACAAGCGTTAAGAAAATGATGTTGGTTAAGTAGTATTCTTTTATAAGGAGCGCTTCAGAACATGAGGCGCTCCATTGATTATCATTCAAAATAATATTCAAGGAACTGATTATGTGGAGAACAATCACAAAGGAGAAAAAAATAGTTTCCCTTGGTGTATATCTTACTTTGTTCTTTGTTTTAGTAGCTAATTCTTTATTGCTTGCCGGTACAACCGGTAAAATTGCCGGTAGAGTTAGAGACGCAGAAACGAAGGAAGGTGTTATTGGTGCAAGTGTTGTAATCAAGGGAACGAACATGGGTTCGGCTACCGATATTGATGGTGACTTTAATATTAATAATCTTCCTCCCGGAAGATATACGCTTGTTATTAGCTCGGTTGGCTACAATAAGGTTACAATCGAAAACGTGAATGTTCGTATTGACCTTACAACAAGAGCAGATGCTGAATTGACTTCGACAGCAGTAAGTGTTGGCGAAGTTGTTATTCAAGCTAAACAGCCGCTAATTACAAAAGATTTAACTGCTTCCTCTGCGATTGTTTCTTCGGAAGAAATTAAGTTAATGCCGGTTGAAAACTTACATCAGGTTATTAATCTGCAAGCCGGTGTTGTTAATGGTCACTTCCGTGGTGGTCGTTCCGGTGAAGTTGCTTATTTAGTTGATGGTGTTACTGTTACTGACGTTTTCAGCGGCGGTATGTCTGTAGAGGTGGAAAATAGTTCTATTAGACAAATGGAAATTATCAGCGGTACATTTAACGCAGAGTATGGACAAGCAATGTCCGGTATCGTTAATATTGTTACTAAAGATGGTGGTTCTCAATATGAAGGATCGGTTACCGGTTATTTGGGAAGCTATCTTTCTAATCACTCGGACATTTTTCAAAATATTAACAAAGTAAATCTCAATGGTCCAAAAGATATTCAGCTTACTTTGAGTGGACCAACACAATTAGCAGATAATCTAAATTTCTTCGTTACCGGCCGTTACACAAAAGATGACGGTTATTTATATGGTAGAAGAATTTATAATAATTCCGATCAGAAAGCTTTTCTTGTAGGTACTGCACTAATTGATAATCCTACAGGCGACAGCGCATGGGTTCCTATGAATCCATCTGAAAAAAAATCTTTCAACGGAAAACTTTCTTATGGTTTTTCAAATTGGAAATTTAGTTACAGCATTTTCATTGATGATAACTGGTCGAAAGGATACAGTCATGGTTACAAATGGACTCCCGATGCTATAAAAGATAACTACAGAACTAACGTTATAAATAATGTTCAAATTTCTTATTTACCTACACAAAACACATTTATTACTCTTAAATACTCCTCAAATGTTCATAAATATTGGGGACATTTATATGCCGACGAATATGATCCTCGTTACATTGATCCAAATTTAGGCTCGCCTTCTTCCAGTTATACATTTACTCAAGGTGGTAACGAGACTGATAGATATAATAGATATACCGTTACAAATATTGCTCAGTTTGCATTGGAATCTCAGGTAACAAAACAACATAAGGTTAAGATTGGTGCCGAATACAGACAACATAAATTGTTCAACAGTTGGAAGAATATTAAAGACCAGACCGAAGGTCAGTTAGACTCTCTCGGTAATTCAATCTACACAGTAGGTTATACAGATGTAGGAACAAGATATAATATTGCATACACACGCGAACCGTACGAATTTTCAGCTTTCATACAAGATAAGATGGAATACGATATTATGATTATCAACGCGGGTGTTCGCTTTGATTATTTTAGTTCCAACACCACAATGCCTTCAGATCTTAGAAACCCGTTAAACAATCCTTTGTTCCCGGGTGCAAATGTATACCGCGATGCGGAAGCTGAATATCAAATAAGCCCGCGTCTTGGTGTATCATTCCCAATTTCCGATAAAGGCGCAATTCACTTTTCGTACGGACACTTTTTCCAAATTCCTTCGTTCGAAAATCTCTACACAAATCATAATTACTTAATTGATCAAACAAGTTCACTTTCTTCCATGGTTGGTAACCCTGAACTTAAGGCACAAAAAACAGTTAAGTATGAACTTGGTTTACAACAAGTTGTGTTCCCGAATGTTTCCGTAGATCTTTCTGTTTACTACAGCGATATTAGAAATCTTTTAGGAACTGAAATTCTTAAAACTTATGAAGGCTTCAACTTTGGACGTTACATTAATCAAGACTATGGAAATGTTAAAGGACTTATAATAACGCTCGATAAACGCTATGCTGATTACTTTGCTGCAAAGATAGATTATACATATCAAACCGCTTCGGGTAATGCCTCCGATCCGTTACAGAATTATTACAATAATCAATCCGATCCGCCGGTTGAAGGGAATAAAAAAGTTGTTCCTTTGAATTGGGATCAAACACACACAGTTAATATGTCTTTAACCTTTGGTGATCCATCCGATTGGACTGCCGGATTTATTGTGAATTACGGTTCCGGAGCGCCATACACTGTTGCAACTCGCTATTCTCAAGGATTGCGTTTCGAAAATAACGGAAGAAAACCAAGTACACTTAATGTGGATTTGAAAGCAAACAAAATGTTCAAAGTATTTGGCTTAGATGTTAATACATTCTTGCTGGTTTATAATTTATTTGATATTAAAAACGAATATGGTGTTTACGGTTCTTCCGGAAGAGCAAATGTAGATTTGGAAACAGAATTTGCTACTCGAATTATTGGAACAAACACACTTCAGGAATATGTGAATAACCCGCAAATGTATTCGTCGCCAAGAAGAATCAGCGTTGGTTTTTATGTGAATTTTTAATCGAACGTCTAGTATAAATCTGGAAAATGGAGTTTAGAATGAAGAAAAATTTATTAATTGTTTTTTTAATCCTTGTGGTAATAGGTGATTTGTCTTTGGCGCAGACCAGAGAACAAATTCAGAAATATCTGGCCGAGCCATTAGGAAATAAAACGTATAGAAAAAGAGGAATTCTGGATGGAAATTTAGTCCGAACTCTTTTCTTTAATGATGGACAAATTGGATATTGGGAAGACCGTCCTTCAATGAACTGGCCAAAAGGTACAAACCATATGTATTCTGATGGATGTACTCCGCTTGTTTCGGCATCTATTTTGGCTCCGGGCAATGGTCAAGTAATTCACCCGGCACAAACTTCATATCGTGAAGAAGTGGATACTGATCCGGTAAGTGGTACACTCTGGGTTAACGAGCCAGTACCTGGTTATGCCGGCTCTGCTTCAGAACTGCCGGCAATTAGTGATAAACCAAAATCTTGGCCGGAAAGCTGGCCTACTTCGCTGCCGAATGTTGACGCTACATGGAACGGTAAGTGGTTTGGTTATTTTGGAAAAGGTGTTACTAATGCAGAGCAAGAAGCATTTTTCGTTCTGGATGATTCACAAGATCGTGAATTTTCCAGACCACCGTATTCTTATCATCCTATTGCTTCAAATGAAAACAGAAATGGTCTTGGCTTAAGAATGGAAGTTAGAACATTTCAATGGGTTAACGTATTAGCGGAAGATATAATTTTCGCTCACTACGATATAGTTAATCTTGCGGATGCCGGTTACGATACTACTTACTTCGGTTTCTATGCAGATACAGGTATTGGCGGGTTGGCTGATGGCTCTGATGACAACGCTTCATATGATACAAAGCTGGATATTGCTTATGCTTTTGATGACCCTGCATTAGCAACTGAATCAGGATCTGATACTTGGGTTACAGGTTATATGGGTTATGCTTATTTGGAAAGTCCCGGTAACAGTTTTAACGGACGTGATGATGATGATGATGGATTGGTTGATGAAAAACGTGATGACAAAATTGATAATGATGGTGATTGGGAAAAATATACAGATGTAAATCTTAATGGTAGCTGGGACAAAGGCGAACCGTTGAATAATGACGTTGGTATAGATGGTCTCGGTCCTTTTGATGTAGATTACGTTTCTCCTGATCAAGGCGAAGGCGATGGAGTTCCTACTGACGGTGAACCGAATTTTGATAGAACAGATAAAGATGAATCGGATCAAATAGGTTTAACATGCTTGGTTATTGAAAGACTATCCAACAAAGGTTCAAATGCAATCTGGCCAAAGAACGATGAGGCCCTGTGGCGCAGAATGAACTACTTAACGTTTGATACTTCTTTAACAAAATCAAACATTCAAATTTTATTTAGCTCCGGTCCATTCCCGCTTAAAGTTGATAAGAGAGAAAGATTCTCTATGGCCCTTGTAATGGGCTCGGACTACGCAGATATGGTGTTCAACAAAGAAACGGTACAAAATATTTATAACGGTAATTACAATTTCTTTAAACCACCATTGAAGCCAACATTAACTGCTGTTCCGGGTAACAAGAGAATATTCTTATACTGGAACGACATTTCTGAAAAATCTTACGATAACTTTTTAAGAAAGTATGATTTTGAAGGTTACTTGCTTTATAGAAGTGAAGAACCTGAATTCAACGATATTAAAACTATTACTAATTCGAAAGGTGAAGCAAAATTCTGGAAACCAATAGCTCAGTTTGATGTGAAGGATGGAATAAAAGGTTCCGATCCCATTGGTGTAAAAATGCTTGAAGGCGCTTCTTTCTGGAGAGGATATGATAATGGTCTACAACATTCCTACATAGATACTACTGTAGTTAATGGGAAGACCTATTACTATGCTTTGGTAGCTTACGATCAAGGTGATCCAAATTATGGAACACAAGGATTGATGCCAACGGAAACATCAAAAGTAATTAGCCAAAACTACTCGGGTCAAATAACATTTGTTGATATTAACTGCGCCGTAGTAGTTCCTAACGCTCCATCTGCCGGCTATACTTCGGCACAAATACTTGGTGATGTTAGCAAAGTTAAAAGCGGTGTTGGTACCGGTAAAATGAACGTACTTGTTCTTAATCCGTCAAGTGTTAAAGAAGGTGCTGTTTATAAAGTGAAATTTACTTCTGCCGGCACATTTCCAATATTTAAGACAACAGCTTATTCGGTTACCAGAACTATAAATGGTGCAGAAGAAACAATTGTAGCAAGTGTAGATACTTCTCAATTTGCTAAAGGTCAGTTTAGCGCTCCATTTGATGGCGTTATATTCTCAACCGTTCCCGATACAATGGGAGCTGTTCGCTCGAAAGGCTTTGTAAAGGGATTCAGTACTGTTGATATGTTGGTCATACCGGATAGATCTTCTCCAA
This sequence comes from uncultured Melioribacter sp., assembly GCA_964510975.1. Taxonomy (GTDB): domain Bacteria; phylum Bacteroidota; class Ignavibacteria; order Ignavibacteriales; family Melioribacteraceae; genus Stygiobacter. The sequence continues at coordinate 14,551 of CAZEDR010000017.1, forward strand.
CACGTAATATTCCTTGGCCGGCAGATTATGAATTTGAATGGCTGCCGGAAGGAACATTCTATACAACACCATTTACAAAATTCAATTCTCCGATAAAGGTTAAGAACCTAACAACCGGTGCTGATGCTGCTCTTGAAATATTTGATATCGATAAAAACGGTCTCTTTAATCTTGGCGATGATGCTGTGATTATTGAATATGTTGCCAACTTGTTTAAACTAACCTGGAGACTGCAAATGAGGGCTCCGGCAGCTCCGGTTTTTGCTTCGCCAAGACCTGGCGACGTATTTAGATTCACAACATCAAAACCGTATCAAACGGGCGACTATTTTGAGTTCACTACAAAAGGCGCTTCCATTGATAATGAACTGGCTAAAAACGATCTAAGTAAAGTTGCAGTTGTTCCTAATCCATATATAAGTGCAGCATCTTGGGAAGTTAGAAATAACGTAGCTAACGGTAGAGGAACTAGAAGATTAGATTTTATTCATCTTCCTTCTTCTTGTACAATTAGAATTTATACAGTAGCTGGTGCTTTAATTAAGACTCTTGAAAAAACAACAGGTGCTACAGACGGAACACTATCCTGGAATTTAATTACTGAAGATGGAACGGACGTTGCATACGGATTATACATTTACCATGTTGATGCACCGGGTGTTGGAGAGTACATCGGCAAATTCGCGATAATCAAATAGCGGTGGAGTGAATATGAAAAGAATAAATATAATTATGCTTGTTTTACTTGCCGCAACGGCTGTCACCGCTCAAGACGTTTCTAAAAATGTCTCTAAACGCGGAACTACTGCGGCTCCGTTTTTAACTATTAGCCAAGGTGCGCGCGCAACTGCAATGGGAAGTGCATTCGTTGCTGTTGCAGATGATCCAAGCACTTTGTTTTGGAACCCTGCCGGCATCGTTAAGATTCCCGGTGGTTCTGTTGTGTTCGATCATACAAATTGGATTGCAGACATAAATTATAATTTTATGGCTGCTACTTATAACCTTGGTAACTACGGATCGATTGGTATCAGCTTCCTTTCTTCTTCTATGGAAGAAATGTCTGTGAGAACAGTTGATAAACCGGAAGGTACCGGAGAAATGTTCGATGCACAGGATATTGTTTTTTCTGTTGGGTATGCTATTAGTCTTACAGATAATTTCTCGATTGGGTTTAATCCAAAATATATTATGCAAAGTATTTGGAGAACATCCGCAAGCGCTTTTGCTCTTGATATGGGCGTTATCTACAAAACACCTTTCGATGGAATTATGCTTGCAATGTCAATTCAGAACTTTGGTACTAAAATGAAATTGAATGGTACTTCTGCTCTAGTGCTTTACGATCCGGATTTGGGTACAACCGGAAACAATGGAAAGATTCCAGCCTATTTACAAACTGATGAATGGGAGCTTCCATTAACGTTTAGAGTTGGTTTGTCTTACGAACCATTTAGAACAGAATTACACAGTATGGTTGTTGCTCTTGATGCAATGCATCCCTCCGATGATTATGAGAGCATTAACGTTGGCGCAGAATATGGATTTAGCGATATGTTCTTTTTGCGCGGCGGTTATAAATCTCTTTTCTTAAAAGATTCCGAAGAATCTTTTACGGTTGGCGCGGGCATTAAGCAGACATTCTTTGGCAACGTTTCAATAAAAGTAGATTACTCTTACGGAGATTTCGGCAGACTTAAAGATGTTCAAAAACTTTCCGTAGGCGTAGGATTTTAATATTCCCGTGATTCATGGTGCCTCCTAGATCCATTGTGGAATGCAACGGGGTGAGCCTAACGGCTCACCCCTTGTTGTTTAAGTAAACAAATTGAGGATCAAAATGAAAAAACTTAGTCTATTTTTTTTACTCATCTTATTAACTATTACTAGTTCTAATTTATTTGCAAAGCTTTATAAGGGTGCTGAGTATAGAACGAAAGAATCTTTTCTTTACGGAAGATTTGAAGCGAGTTTTAAAGCCGCCGGTAAGGAAGGAACGCTTAGCACAATGTTTACTTACTTTGATGGAACTACGGCGGATCCGTGGGCCAGCAATAAGTGGAGTGAAATTGATATTGAAGTGATTGGGCGATACAAAAACGACGTTCAATTCAACACAATTACTTCCTACGCAACCAATCACGTGCGTCATAATCTGGTTAATTTTGATCCTGCGCTTGATTATCACACTTATGCTTTTGAATGGACTCCGGATTATATAGCGTGGTTTATTGATGGTATTGAAGTCTACCGCCAAACTGATAGTTTTGTTAAAACAGTTACCCATGCACAAAAATTTATGTTCAATATGTGGGTGCCAACTTATACAAATTGGATGGGTGTTTTTACCGATAAAATTTTACCCGCATTTACATCTTATGATTGGGCGTCTTACTATGCTTACACTCCCGGAAGCGGAGATTATGGCAGCGGTAATAATTTTAAATTTAGCTGGCGGGATGATTTTGATTCGTTCGATTCTAATAGATGGGCCAAGGCAACTCATACATTTGACGGAAACAACAGCGACATGCTGCCCGACAATATTAATTTTAAAGATGGTAAAATGATATTAAGTCTAACAACTTCGAGCGAAGTTGGAATGATTGATAAGAAACCTCCCGTTATTATTTCCGCACGTGCAATTAACGAAAACTTAGTACAAGTATTTTTTTCTGAACAAGTAGAAAAAATATCTGCCGAAACCGCTTCTCAATATATTATTGCGGGATTGCCGGAAACAAAAAAGGCAACTTTACTTAGCGATCTCAGAACCGTAGAACTTGTTGTAGAAAAACTAGATTTATCCGCATTACCCAACCTTGTTCTAATGGCAGGAATAAAGGATTTAGCGAATCCGGCAAATAGTTCCGTTAATCAGGCAAAGACGATCATAACAACTCTTCGGCTAAAATTTCCAATAAAAATAAATATTGGCGGTGGCGCGTATAAAGATTTTCTTGCTGATAGAGAATTTAGAACCGATACTGCCAGCTATGGTTATATGGAAGGATCGAAATTTACAACCACATCGGATATTACCAATACTACTGACGACTCGTTATTTCAAACCGGAATTTCTAACATGGCAAAATATGTTGTACGAGTTCCAAATGGAAAATATAGAGTTAAACTTCTTTTCTCTGAGAATACAATATCGGGTGAAAACATTAGAGTGTTTGACGTTTATATACAAGGGAAGCAGGTAATTAAAGGGTTTGATGTTTTTAAGGAAGCAGGATCGAAAACAGCCATTGAAAAAGTGTTTGAGGACGTTGTAGTAAGTGATTATATGTTGGATGTTCACTTTGCAGCTTTGAAAAATTCGGCAATTATAAACGGTATTATTATAGAGCAAACCGGAACCGATATTGAAGAACATTCAAGTATTCCAAATTCCTATCAGCTCGATCAGAATTTTCCAAATCCGTTTAATCCGGAAACTACTATTAGCTACAAGGTGCAAGCAGCAAGCCACGTAAGCCTAAAAGTGTATGATGCGTTGGGACGAGAAGTCTCAACGCTTGTAAATGAATTAAAGCAGCCGGGAGTTCATAATTCTCAATTCTCAACTCTCAATTCCCAATTAGCTTCGGGAGTTTATTTTTACACTTTACATGCGGGGGACTTTGTTCAAACAAAAAAGATGATGCTTATCAAGTAATATTCCCTTTATTATTATTGTGAATAAAATATTAACCGATTTAGTGAAATAAGTATGACCAATTTGAAAAAGCCATCCGGCAAAAAATCTGAAATTGATAGAAAAGTTAAAGCTCTTCTCAAGAAAATGACTTTGGAAGAAAAAGTCGGTCAGATGACTCAGGTAACTCTTCAAGCCGTATCGACTCAAGCGCAAACCAAGGACCAAGATCATATTCTCGACGTGAAAAAACTTGAGAAAGCGATAGTCAAATATAAAATCGGATCGATACTAAATGCATGGGATGCTGCCTTCCCTCTTGAATACTGGCAATACATTATTAAGAATGTTCAAGATGTTGCTGTAAACAAAACACGGTTAAAAATTCCGGTATTATATGGTGTGGATGCAATTCACGGTGCAACATACACGCTTGGTTCAACATTGTTTCCGCAAGCGCTTGCAATGGCTTCATCATTCAATTGCGAATTGGAAAAGAACGCCGGCGAAATTTGTTCTAAAGAAGTGCGCGCTTCCGGCATTCCCTGGAATTTTTATCCGGTGCTTGATGTCGGAAGAAATCCTATCTGGCCAAGATATTGGGAAACATTTGGTGAAGATACTTTTCTTGTTAGCGAAATGGGAAAAGCATACATACGTGGCGCACAAGACGAAAATATGAGCCGCGATGATAAAGTTGCAATCTGTTTGAAACATTATGTTGGTTATAGTATGCCGATAAATGGAAAAGATAGAACTCCGGCGTGGATTGGAGAAAGAAGTTTGCGCGAGTATTTTCTTCCTCCTTTCAAGAATGCTGTTGATGCCGGCGCAGAAACAATAATGATTAACTCCGCTGAGATTGATGGAATTCCGGGTCATGCTAATTATCATTTGCTCACAGAAGTTCTTCGAAACGAGTGGAAGTTCAAAGGTTTTACTGTTTCGGATTGGCAAGACATTCAACGCTTGCACACAAGAGATAATGTTGCCGATTCTCATGAAGAAGCAGTGCGCATGGCTGTAATGGCTGGCGTTGATATGAGCATGGTTCCATTTGATTTTTCGTTTTATGAAATTCTTGTTAAGCTTGTTAAAAAAGGCAAAGTTCCTATTAAAAGAATTAATGAAGCAGTAAGTAGAATTCTTCGCGTAAAGTTTATGGTTGGACTGTTCGAGAATCCATATTCCAAAACATCGGTAGAAAATAGTTTTGCTTGCGCAGATCATACAATGGCTAACTATGAAGCCGCAAAAGAAACTATAATCCTCGCGAAGAATGAAAACGACCTTCTTCCTTTATCTAAAAAAACTAAATTGCTTGTAACCGGACCAACAGCAGATAAGCTTAGTGTGTTGAATGGCGGTTGGACAATTACATGGCAAGGAAATGTTGAAGAACTTTATCCAAAAGAAAAGAAAACCGTTCTGCAAGCAATAAAAGATAAAGTTGGTGAAGAGAATGTTGTTTTTGTACCCGGAACAGAATTCGATAAAGAAATTAATATTGCTGATGCAGTTGCTGCAGCTAAAAATGTAGACGCGGTTCTGCTTTGCCTAGGCGAATCCACTTACTGCGAAACACCGGGGAACATAGTTGACCTGACTTTAGAAGAAGCACAAATAAAATTAGCTTTAGAAATTTCAAAATCCGGTAAGCCGGTTATTCTTTTGCTTTTGGAAGGAAGACCGCGCATCATTAGTAAAATTGAAGCAATGGCAAATGCTGTTGTTGTATCATTCTTGCCGGGAATGGAAGGAGGACGAGCAATTGCCGATGTGTTATTTGGTGATGCAAATCCAAGTGCGAAAATGCCAATTAGCTATCCCCGTTACGTAAATGATTTTGTTTTATACGACCACAAACATCTTGAGGCACGCGACGGCAATGTTTACAATCCGCAATATAAATTTGGACATGGATTGAGCTATACCGTATTTGAATACAGTAACTTAAAGTTGTCAAAGAAGAGCATTAAGAAAGGTGAAAGCCTTGTTGTAAAAGTTAATGTTACCAACGCTGGAAAACGTTCCGGTAAAGAAGCCGTGCTGATGTATTTGTCGGATAAATACGCTAGTGTTTCTCCTTGCAACAAAAGATTAAAAGGATTTAAGAAAATTTCACTTGAACCGGGAGAAACAAAAACAGTTGAGTTTTTGATTAAGACGGAACACATGGCCTTCATCGACTTGAATTTGAAATCGGTTGTTGAGAAGGGAGTCTTTATCGTAAGCATAGAAAACCTCAAAGCGGAGTATGAATTAAAATAATTATCAGTGTTCTCTGAAATGTTAAGACTACGTCATGGTGAGCGTTCGACCGAGCTCACGCCGAGGTCTTGTCGAACCATGACGCTACAAACTAAACAATCACACTTCGACAAGCTCAGTGTGACACAAAACTAATTATTCAAAAGTCTCTATCCGTTTATTTGTGTCAATTTATGATCTTGATCGACTTGTAAAAACGATCAAGATTATGATTAAGAATGCGGTAGTGGTAAAAGCTGAAAATTGGAACTGTATTTATCTATGAATTCTTTCCTTCATTATTCTTAATTTCACTACAAATAAATTCCAATTGAGGTTAAGATGAGAAACAAGAAAATTTTTACATTCATAGCCATTGTAATTACTTCGCTAATCGTTTCTTCATGCAGCTCTTCCACGCTAGTTCAAAGTTCATTCAAAACAAGTGAAATTAAAATTGATGCTAATGTTTCCGATTGGCAAAACAATCTAAAGCATTTCCCAGATCAAAAGATTTGGCTTGGATTCAGCAACGACGATAAATACTTCTATTTGTGCTTAGCTACAGAAGATAGAATGAAATCAATGCAGATGCTTAGAAACGGATTTATTACTTGGTTTATACCGGCAAGCGGAAGTGATAACACTTTTGGAATAAAATATCCGCTGCCAAACAAAAATGTTCCGCGTGAGCAAATGCAAAATATGGCTAAGGAAATGATGCAACAGGGCGGACTGGATAAAATTGCCGAAATGATGATCGAAAAACAAAACGAAATACAAATATTAAATTCTGATAAGTATTCTCTTTCGTTATTACCGGTGGAAAACAAAGATGGAATTAAAGCAAAGATTGGCTACAGCGAAGGGAAGTTTGTTTACGAGCTTCAAGTTCCGTTAGCAGTACATGAAGATTTTGCGTTTCAAATAGCGGCAATGCCGGGAGATGATTTTCAAGTTAAATTTGAAACAGAACAAGCTGAAGCTGCGGCAACCGGAAGAGGCGGCGGAGGAATGATGCCGGGCGGTAGCGAAGGTGGTGGCAGTGGTCAAAGAGGTGGTGGTATGGGAGGAATGAGACAAGGTGGCGGCGGTAATATGCAGCGATTCCAAATGTCCGAACCCCTTAACTTTTCTACAAATGTAAAATTAGCTGCACGAAAATAGTTTTTAAGAGGTCGAGTGATGAAAAGATTCGGCCTCTTTTTCTACTTATTAATTTAATAAGTAAGCTTATCATATTAATAAGTCTCTATCTCGCAACCTCCTAATTTCAGTTTTGCCCATGTGAATTAGAGCCAAATTATTGCTTTCCAAAAGGGAGTTTATTAATTACGAGGCATAATTTTTGCGCCAACTTCCACTTACTTTATGATACTCATAAACGCATAGCAACATTTAACTAATAATGGAGTGATTAATGGCTTCGACTGCACCATCTACTATTTCTGCCAAAGCTAACGGCAATGGACAGAGTTATTCTTTCGCACTAACTGTGCTCACCACACTCTTTTTTATGTGGGGATTCATAACATGCTTAAATGATATTCTTATTCCTCATTTAAAAACAGTATTCACACTTAATTATACACAGGTTATGCTAATCCAGTTTAGCTTCTTTACAGCTTATGCTGTTGTATCACTCCCGTCCGGAATGTTAGTTGAAAAGATTGGATATAAGAATGGAATTGTTATTGGATTAATAACAGCGGGAATTGGATGCCTTATGTTCTATCCGGCTGCGGGCTATCAATCATTTATTATGTTTTTAGTTGCGCTATTCATCTTAGCAAGCGGAATTACTCTGCTTCAAGTTGCCGCTAATCCTTATGTTGCAATTCTTGGCAAACCGGAAACAGCTTCCAGCAGATTAAATTTAACCCAAGCCTTCAATTCTTTAGGTACAACAATAGCCCCATTGTTTGGTTCTATTTTGATTCTTTCCCTAGCGGTTAAAACGGCCGAAGAGATGAAAACAATGCTGCCTGCTGATGTTACAGCTTACAAACTTGCCGAAGCAAGTGCAGTACAAGCTCCCTATTTGGGATTAGCAGCTGTTCTTTTTGCAATTGCTGCAATGTTCGCAATTATAAAACTTCCAAAGATTGAAGCTTCGGAAGTTGGCTCCAGCGGCGGCGATGGCGGAAGTTTGGATCATCATCATAATAGTGCTTGGGGTTACAAACATTTGGTTCTTGGTGCAATTGGTATTTTTGTTTACGTAGGCGGCGAAGTTTCTATCGGTTCTTTCCTTGTAAACTATTTCGGTCAACCGGAAATCGCCGGCCTAAAAGAAGCAGATGCCGGAAAGTTTGTTTCTTTCTATTGGGGCGGTGCTATGATAGGAAGATTTGTTGGTGCTTATCTCACTACTAAAATAAAACCAAATCTATATTTGATGACTAACGCGGTGATTGCTGCTGCACTGGTTATAATCTCTATGCTTACATTCGGACAAGTTGCTATGTGGTCAATTCTCGCAGTAGGCTTGTTTAACTCAATTATGTTTCCAACAATATTTACATTGGCAATTGATGGTTTAGGAAAACATACCGGACAAGCATCCGGAATTTTATGTACAGCAATTGTTGGCGGTGCTTTACTTCCGGTTCTTCAAGGATACTTTGCAGATACAATTGGAATTCAACATGCATTCTTTATTCCGGTTTTATGCTATGTCTACATTGCATATTATGGCTTAAAGGGATACAAACCGGCTTTAAGATAAATCTACTAATGAATAGAAAATTCCGTCTTTTTACCGGCGGATTTGTAAAAGGAAACCTTTATGGAAAGAACTAAAGTTACTGTTGGTATTGATGTTGGTGGAACGAACACTGTCTTCGGATTTGTAAATGAAGCTGGAAAAATAATATTCGAATCATCTATACACACCCGTGCAGAGCAAAAAGCCGATCAGTTATTTGAAAGATTGTTTAAAGAAATTAATTCTTGCTTTAAGAAGTTCGAAAAGAAATATGAATTGGTGGGAATTGGAATTGGTGCGCCTAATGCCAACTATTACAAAGGAACTGTTGATTCTCCTCCAAACCTAAATTGGGGAAGTGTTAACGTTCTGAAAATTGTTAAAAAATATTCTCCGCTTCCGGCTGCAATAACAAACGATGCAAATGCCGCCGCGATTGGAGAAATGATCTTCGGCGCCGCTAAGGGTATGAAAGATTTTATTGTAATCACACTCGGCACCGGATTAGGAAGCGGAATTGTTGTTAACGGACAATTAGTTTATGGTGCCGATGGATTTGCCGGCGAAATTGGTCACACAGTTCTCGATCCAAACGGAAGAGAATGCGGCTGCGGAAGAAAAGGTTGTTTGGAAACTTATGCATCAGCGACCGGAATACGCA
>CAZEDR010000018.1:0-22713 GCA_964510975.1 uncultured Melioribacter sp.
TACTGCTTTATTCTTAGGATTTACTACAATAGCAATACCATCTTTTGCAACTACAGTAGATGTTAATCCTTTAGCTTCTTCAGGAAGAGTAACTAAATCCGCCATTCCAATTTGAGCGGCACCGGAGCTAGCAGATTGTATTCCAACCGCCGAACCGCCGCCCTGTACGGTTACATTTACGTTTGGGTTTTTAGCCATAAACTGTTCAGCAAGTTTTTCTGCGAAAGGTTGAAAGGCAGTAGAGCCGGCTAATGTAATTGAAGTTTTTCCTCTGCCGCACCCGCCCATATAAATTCCCGCCAATAGAAGCATACCAAGAATAAATACTCTTTTGAACATTTTTTACTCCCTAGTTTCGATTATTAATTGGGACAAAAATAGCTAATTAAGAAAGTACGGGACAACCAAATATTAAGTTTGTGTAAAATCTTTTATTGAAAGACTTCGGAATGTTAGTTTTTAATTCAAAAAAGCACTTCCCTATTGGGGTAAAGTGAAAGAAAATGTGCTGCCTTTACCCACGCTGCTTTCTGCTGATATTGTTCCCTTATGTTTTTCTATAAACTCTTTACAGATAATTAACCCCAATCCGGTGCCTTGTTCTCCTTCTGTACCGCGCGATGTGCTGATTGAATCAATTTTGTATAGCGATTTGGTCTTATCTTCTTCCATACCTATTCCGTTGTCGCTTACAGAAATCTTCCATGCGCCTTCTATTTTAATCAGATCTATAGCGATTCTTCCTTCGCAATTGGTAAATTTAATTCCGTTAGAGATCAAGTTTCTTAATACGGTTTTAATCATATCGGAATCGCAATAAACAAACGAATCTTTAACTACATTATTTATTACTTCTATTTTTTTACTTGCTGCGGTTTCCGAAAGCACTTCAATTGTTTCCTCAATCATTTTATTCAAATCGTTCATCTTAGGCGAAAACTCAACAGAACCAATTTGAGAGCGCGACCAGTAAAGCAGATTTTCAAGAAGCCTAAGGATTTGCTTTCCTGAGGTATCCATCTTAGCAATAAGATTAATCCGCTCATCATCACTTAAAGACTTGTAGCTGGTAATTAAATAGTCCGTTAAGCCGAACAAAGAATGCAGCGGGTTCTTTAAATCGTGTGCAATTATACTAAAGAGCTTATCCTTCATAGAATTTAATTCCGAAAGCTCTTTATTAAACTTCTTGATGATTCTGTATCTGTTATAAACTAATCCAGCCAAAACCAGCGCCAACAGCGAAAGGGCAATTACATAATTACGCCTCTTCTCAATCATAGTTTTTTCCGCAAGAAGAACGCTGTATTTTTGATCGTCACGCATCTTTCTAAAATCACGATCCATCTGAGAAATTAACGCCATCGATTCAAAATTGAGTATTGAATCTCTTAAAGCGTAATATTTCTCCTCTAAAATGAGAGCTCCTTTATAGTCCCCGATCTTTTTATAAAAATCACCTTTCGCCCTTAGAACAGATAACTTTATTTGAATTTCTTTTTTGTTGGAAGCGACTGCATCCGCTTTATTAAAATTTTCTTCCGCGAGCTTTGTCCTACCGAGTTCGGAGTTTATCTCTCCTAATCGTGTAAGACTTAAAGCCTCTCCTTCAAAATAGGAGATTTTTTTTGAGAGCTCATAAGCACGCGTTGCATTGGCCAATGCATTCTTCAAATCTTTCTTAAGCAAATCAACACGAGCAAGACCAATCCATGTGGCGGCTAAGCCTTTCTGATCGTCAAGTGCCGCATATTCTTTTTCAACTATTAGAAAGTAATTAAGAGCTTCATCAATTTTACCTAGTTCAAAATTTACTTCGGCAATTAGGTTTAGAGCTAAAGCCTTACCCGGAAAGTCTTTTATTTCTTCCCGAATTTTAAGTGTGTAGTGTAAATATTCGAGCGCTTTATTGAGAGAATTTTGGCGGCGGTAAATTAAACCAATATTGATTGTACAAAAGGACATTCCATCTTTATGCCCTCTTCTTTCAAAAATGCCGAGAGCTTCTAATATGTAGCGAAGTGCTTCTTCATAATTGCCTTCAAGCCGGTAAATGCCGCCTAAATTATTCAGCGAAAATGCAACCTGTATTGAATCTCCTATTTTTTCGGAGAGAAAAAGTGCTTGGTTATATTTATTTAAAGCGGAATCATATTTGGCTAGATTACGATAGACAACCCCGGTTTTATTTAATGCTTCTGCTTCTCTTCTATAATCCGATATTGATTCAGCTAAGCGGGCGGCTTCCTCTCCGCTTTTTAATGCAAACCGCGGAACTTTGTTTCTGTTTTTCCAACAAAAATCTGTTAATCTGTCAATACGTATTGTATCGGGGAGATCCTTGATCTGCCTTAATAATTCCTCCAGCTGGTTTTGCGCAAACAAAAAGGATGAACAGAAGAGTAAAGCGATTAGAATCTTCGGCATTCCCTAACCTTTGATTAATCTGAGATGAACATATTAAAAAACGAGTTTGAAAATCAAATAAGTATTAAGAGGTTTTAATTCTGCTGAACAGCAGTATCTTTTACGTTTCAATTAATATTGTCACTATTCATCCTTTTTACATCGGCATTTAGATTCTATAAGCTCAGATCTAATGATGTGTGTTAGAGTTAGCTTTTGCCGGCAACGAGAAACTGAATATAGAGCCTTTACCCAACTCGCTCTCAACCCAGATTCTGCCGCCATTCTTTTCTACGAATTCTTTACAAAGCACAAGACCCAATCCCGTGCCTCTCTCTCCGGATGTTCCCGGTGCAGAAGCAACAGCATCGATTCTAAAAATTTTTGCAAGTTGATTTGAAGAAATACCAACTCCGTTATCTACAACTCTTACTATCTTTTCATTTTTCTTTTCTTCAAGCAAAATATTCACTACACTGCCTTGATTTGAAAACTTAACTGCGTTAGAAATTAAATTGCGCAAAACTGTTTTAATCATATCTTTATCGCCGTAAGCAGTAAAACTCTTTTTATCAAGCGGAGCCAGATAAACTTCTTTTGATTTTGCGTTTTCCAACAATAAATCGTAAGATTCACTTACAAGTTCAACTATATTAATTTCATTAGGATAATAATCCAGCCGTCCGGTTTGCGAACGCGACCAGTACAGTAAATTCTCCAGTAATCGGTATGTCTGTTTGCCCGCATTGTCTACGGATTTAATTAAAGCCAGCCGGTCTTGATCGTTCATCTCTTTGTATTCTTCAATAAGTAAAGTAGTAAGCCCGAATTGAGATGTGATTGGATTTTTCAAATCGTGTGCTATAATGCTGAAAAATTTATCTTTTGTTGCGTTTAGTTCTGTTAGCTTTTCCGTAGTTCTACGCTTAAAGAGATATAGAACAATTGCTACTATTGCCAGTCCTACAAAGAGTATGCTTATTAAAACTATGTACTTTGTCTGTTCTTGTTGTTTCTCCAAATCTTTCTGAAGCAGCTCTTTTTCCTTTTCTTTCTTATTGATTCTGTAAGCGGCTTCAACTTCGCTTATTGCAGTGCTCTTTTCTTTTTTAGAAACAGAATCTTGTTGTGCTTTAAACAACTTTGCAAATTTATATGCATTAGTAAAATCATTCTGAATCTCAAAAAACTCTGCGTAATTCTTGTAGTTTGTTAACTTAAGCTCCGACGAACTGAATTTTTGAGCAATTTCTCTTCCATACTCTAGTAATCTTTTTCCTTCTGAATAGTTGCCGGTTAATGCATATAGAACGCCTAGTTCGCTGGAATTAGAGACTATTCCCATCACATCGTTAAATTTGACTGCGAGTTCAAGAGCAAGCTTTCTTTCATTAATAGCTCTATCTAGTTCATTATTTCTCTTGAATAATTCGGCAAGTCCCATTCTTATGCTTATAAGGCCTCTCTGATCAGTTAATTTTTTGTAAGCATTTTCAACTTCTCTAAAAGTAGTTAGCGCTTTTTGGTTTTCACCCTTTAGCAAGTAAATTTCTGCAATTCTGCCTTGAGCTTTTGTCTTTCCTTCTACATCTCCGAGCGCTTCTCTAATTTTTACAGTTGATTGGAAATTCTCCAATGCTCTATCATAATTCTGTTGTTTCAAATACACAAAAGCCAGATTGTAGTAGCAGTAGCCTATTCCTACCCTATCCTTTATTCCTTCAAATATTTCCAACGCTTTATATAATTTTTCCAGCGCAGCCGGATAGTTTCCCATCAACCTATAAATAGTAGAAATATTATTGTATGAATATGCAATCTGAGTAGGATCGCTAACTGACTGTGCCAGTTGCAAACTATGTGTGCTGAAACCTAAAGACTTTTCATACTCGCCTTGATCTCTATAGATCACACTCAAATAGTTCAATGCTTTCGCCTGGAGTTTGCTGTCGTTTATTTTTTCGGCAAGCTCAAGCGAATTGTTTCCAGCCCGAATAGCCAGCGATGGATCGATGTCTCTATACTTCCAACAAAAATCATTAAAAACATTTATTTGCTCAAGTGCGGATTTGTTACGGATTGAAGTAGCCAAAGAATCCAGTTTGTCCTGAGCACTAAATTTCGTGGCGGAAGTAATCAACAGAAGTATTAATAAATATTTTCTCATTTATCTCACAAGAAAGAGTGGTTAAACAAGCGCTTAGAGTTTGTTAATTTTCAAAGAACCCGCAGATTAATCCGCGGGTTTTTTAGAAAAATATCAACATTAGTCAGTATTATAAAAATTATGGCTGTGGTTCCATGCCGTAAGCAACCCATTCTTCTTTAGAAGGACCATAAATACCCGGAACTTTCAATCCGGCTTGACGCATAAGCACTGTCATCTGTCCGCGATGATGGGTTTGATGAGCAAGTAGGCTTGCCAAAACATCTCCGCGTTTCCATGTTTGCCCATACATGTTTAAATCATCATCAAGCATATTATCGTTCCAATTCTTTTCAACTTGAGACGACATTTTTGTCGAAAGTTTTTCATATTCGCTTACTATTTGCCCGGCCCCGGCTGGCATAGCGGCATTCTCCTCAAAATTTTCAAAAGACAAACCGGCTTTTGACATCATCTCGCCAATGGTCTGTGTTATATGCCATGCGAGAAACCCAAGAGAGCGCCCATCTTCAGTTACTTTTTGATTTAATGATTCATTAGTAAGGTTTGCAAACACTTTTAGCGTAGATTCACTTTCGTATTTCCATGCAGCAGAGAAATCACCAATTGATTTTACAAGACCCATAATTCACCCTTTCTTTTAGTTTTATTTGAGAATGATTTCGTGAATACCGCCGGCAAAATCTTTTTGAGACTGAATTTCGATTTTGATTGCCGCTGTTTTCACTGTTTCAAATTCTACACTATTATATTTGTCTTTGGCTGTGCCGTATGGTTTTTCAATAGTTGGATAAACTGCACGCCACTTGCCTGCTTCTTCCATGTACAGAACTTTCCAAGATTCCGGAACGCGGCATTCACCTTCGCCGCTATCATCAAACCAGTATGCCATTACGCTTGAAACTTCCGTTGGTTTACTAAAATCTATTTGAATCCATTCTTTTTCTCCTTTGCTGGGCCACCAATGAAAGTATGGTAAAGAATGATCGTTAGAATTTTTCGGTTCCATTTGATCTTTTATAATTTCCGGATTTTTTCCGTGAGAAACAGTAATCTTAGCATCGGTCAAAAGAGATTTGCCTGCTAGGGGACGAACAGCGTTTTCATCTTTTGCAATCCAAACACTCATTTCCCCCTTGCCTCTGTGCGCCCAGGCGTAATAAGGAATCGCTACAAAATCTTGTTCGGTTTTTACATGATTAGCCTGATCATCAGCTTTATAACCGAAAGCTTTTCCACTAATTGTTTGAACTCCATTCAGCAAATCTTGTTCAAACTTTGTTGTCAGATTAGCATTCTCCGGCAAGAGAATGTTTCTTACAAAACCATCCTTATTGTCTTTCCATTCGGCAGCATAAACAAGCGGCCCCCGTTGAATTGCAAGTTTACCTTTATCTGCTTCAACTTTTTCGTCTGCGGCAATTCTTCTTATTTCCATCGGAAGCGTTAATTCAACTACATCATTTGCATTCCAATTTCTTTTTATAGAAGCAAAGCCATTCTCCAAATTAAGAGGAATGAGTTTTCCATTAACTGTTACAAAAACTTTTTCTTTTTGATAATCGGCAAAAGTATACAAATCGCTAGGCATTGCTTTGTTCTGCGCCCAGCCCGGTATTCTGAGTTTCAATACAAAATTTTGATTTTCCGTTTGAGGTGTTACGGTAAGCTTAACAACTCCGCTCCATGGATAATTAGTTTCTTGATGAAGATTTACCACACCATCTTTTAACGCAATTTCTGTTTTGTTGCTTGTATAGAGATTAACATAAATCTGGTTTTCTTTTAAAGCGTACATATAGTTGCCGAGCGAAGCAATTAAGCGGGCAACGTTTGGGGGACAGCAAGCGCAGCTAAACCATTTTGATCTTTCATGTGTGCCAAAGGATTCTAAAACATTCGGATAGAAAAACAGATCGCCACTCATTCCTATTCCGGAAAGAAGCGCGTTATAAAGTGTTCGCTCTAGAATATCCAAATATTTGGCGTCCCCTTTTTGTAAAAACATTCTGTGATTCCACATTACGTTGGCGATAGAAGCACAAGTCTCATTATACGCGCTGGCGTTAGGCAAATCGTAATTTGGTCCAAATCCTTCCCAAGAACCGCTTGCGCCAATTCCGCCGGTTAGATAAAGCTTCTTACTTACAACGTTACTCCAAATCTTATCCAACGCGCTTATATAACTTTTGTCGCCGGTTAATGCAGCAACATCCGCCATTCCGCTGTACATATAAGCGGCTCTAACTGCATGCCCCACAGCTTCAGTCTGCTTAACTACCGGTTTATGGTCTTGATTATATTCGCCCCAAGATTTTCTACCGTTAACAAAATTGCCGCGCATGTCTAAAAAGAATTTAGACAGTTTTAAATATTTTTCTTCGCCGGTTAAGCGGTAAAGTTTTACTAAACCAATTTCAATTTCTTGATGTCCGGTTGGCAGTTGCAATTTGCCCGGACCAAAAACCGAATTAACTAATTCGGCACTTTTTAATGCAATGTCTAAAAAATTCTTCTTGTCGGTTGCCAAGTAATGAGCAACTGCGGCTTCATACATATGACCAACGGTGTAAAGCTCGTGGCTTCCCTCTTCGTTGAGCCATCGTTTATCACCCGTAACCTTTTCGAACTTCTTCGTCCCTATTGTTCTAGGAGTATATAAATATCCATCTTGTTCTTGAGCTGCGCCAATTACTTCAATCATTTTATCCAGTTTTGCACTTAGTTCCGGATCGGGTTTCAACATTAACGAATATGAAGCGGCTTCTATAACCTTGTATGCATCGGAATCATCAAAATAGTAAGGACTGCAAAAATCTCCGGTTGCTCTTTTAGCGGCAATCTCAAAGTTTTTCATTCGCCCGGTTTCTTCCAACAATTTGATAGAGTATGGAATTGTAACTGTGCGGTTTGTTTCCATTCTATCATACCAAAAACCTTCGGTTACATGAACTTTTGTAAACGGTACCGGTTGAATTGGGTAATCTTTTTTCTGCTGTGCCGCAAGTGTAACAACCAATAACAAAAACGTAATTACCAATCTCATTATTTCACTCCAAAATCATTTTCTAATTTCTTGAACTGCTTCGTTTAAAAGTTTATTGAACTCGCCCGGCTTTTCCAACATCAGAAAATGGCCTACTCCATTCATCATTTTGAAAGAGAACGATTTAACATGTTTTTTATTTTCTTCAAGCGATAACGGATACATATCGCAATTAATTGAAATTATCGGGAGATCGAGTTCGGCTAGTGTTGGCAATGGATTATAGAAGAATAAATTTTTCATTGCGCTGATTGCAACTGCTGGTGGAGCGGAAGACATATCATCAGCTACTTTCTTTAGAAGAGATGCATCTGCGCTTTTGGGAAACATTTGTTTGACAAATTCAGAAGCAGTTGTTTTGAAATCTTTGCTAAATGGTTCAAGGAATTTTTCTTTTTGTTCTGCCGTCCAATCATCCGTAAAACTCTGATATGTGTCAACGCCAATTAAACCAACCACTTTTTTGTCCAACAGCTTTGCTGCTTCAAGTATAACCGAGCCGCCCATCGAATGACCAACAAGAATTACTTCTGTTAGTTTTAGTTCATTTACAACCGCCGCAACATCTTCACCAAATAACTGTATAGTGTAATCTTTTCGCTCCGTACTCGATTCACCGTGACCGGCAAGATCAATTGTAACCACTCTATACTTTTGAGATAATTCTTCAACTTGCGCGGACCAATAAGATTTATCGCAGCTCCAGCCGTGAACAAAAACGAGAGACGGCTCTCCTTTTCCAGTTGCAGTATAAACAACATCAGTTCCATCAACAGATTTTACTTTTGGATTAACCGAGAAGTTATTTGAAGCAGTTGAACCAGATATGAACACGATAAATAAAAACGAAAACAAACTTAGAAACACAGCACGGAATTTCATTGCACGCCCTCTTTTTGTAATGTCAAATTAGTTTAAGTAGATTTTATTTTCTAATTAAAAATTCAAATCAGATAAAAAAAAGGTCGTTAAGCGACCACTGTCACATTACTTTTCCATGAATTCATTTATGGCTTCATGCAAAAGCTCGTTAAACTTTTCCGGTTTTTCGATCATAGGAAAATGTCCGGTTCCATGAATTACTTTTGCAGAAAAGTTGAGCAATATTTTTGTATTCACCACTTTTTCTGTCTTTTTATTATCGAGCAAAAAAAATCCGCACAGCAAAAATAGTGCTGTACGGATTCTAATTGAAATTATTCCTCAATTATTTTTTTACCGGTTCTTCAATTTTGTATTGAGCAATTAAAAATTTGCCCTCTTCTATTTCAAGTGTTTTTTTGTTCTTTGAGCCATATTCGGCTTTTTCAACCACAAAGCTGAAATTGCCTGAAATAGTTTTACTTGCCGTATCAAATGATGTTACTACCAATTCACCCTCAATTGTATTCCATTGCGGTGCTTCCGGATCTGGAACCCAAATAACTTCGGCATCCGGGGCTGCATTGTTTTCGGCACTTTGAGGAACGTATTTTAGCGTTACGGGCAATTGTCCGCTTAACTTTGTAAGCTTGATATATAAGTGCATTCCTTGTGTTTCGTGCTGTGTGCGAATCTGAAGAAAATTTTCTTTACCCATACTTACTTGAACGGCATCGGCGATTTTTCCGATGAACTCATCTCCGTCAACTTTACAAGTAAATGCTGATTGCGCATTTACTTCAACAGTTAATGCCAACCCGAATAATACAGCTAATTGCAGAAGGTAATTTCTCTTCATGCTTACTCCTAGTTTTTAGATTTACGATTCCTCAGAAAAGCGTTGGCAAAGTAATTTTTTTATCGGATTGCGTCAAGTGATTTCAACAAGCATCTTATTTTTTAAAATTCTTTCTCATCATCTTCGACATCAAGGTCTGGAATTTGTGTAAAGGCAATTCTCATTGGTGCAGATTTAAGTGCTGTATGCGATGGTGCGTAATAGGCAGAGGAAAAGCCATATTTTTTATTCAGCTTATCAACGGCATTGTTTAAGGATTTTATTTTGTCATAGTCCTCAAAAAGAATTGGCGTATTGTCCCCTTCTTCAATCAATTTATATAGCGTTACATTAACGGCAAGCGGAATAAAATCTTCGCGAGGATATAGCTCCCACATTTTTTTTATGGTCTGAAGAAGCGACATTGTGTTTTGAGTATGGGAGAAACTCATTTCATCACGCCAGCGTTGCGAACCAAGAAACCGAACTCCAACAGACATTGCACCCGCAGCATATCCAAGATACCGCATACGCATTGCGGCTTTTTGCAGAAGGCGTGTTAAAACCGCGAACGCTTCCTCTTTGCTTCGTTGTTCGGGGGGAAGCACATGCGAGTGTCCGATAGTTGTTCTGTGTGTAGGCGGACGCTTAACAACCTCTCCTCGAAGCTGCGCGTACATTCTATCGCCTTCAATTCCGCCCCATACTTCATGAAGTTTTGATTTTGGCGCATTCCATAATTGCTCAACAGTATAAATTCCATGCTTGCGCAAACGGACTTCCATCCTTCTGCCTACGCCTGTCAAATCGTTTGTTTTCAAATTGTAAAGAATCTGCGGCAAATCTTTTTCTTCAATTACAGTTAAGCCATCCGGCTTGTGCATATCCGTTGCGGTTTTAGACAAAAATTGATTTGGTGCAATTCCAATTGAGCACTTCATATACTCGCCAACCTTTCCAGCAATCTCTTTCTTGATTTTTTGTGCGATCAAAATTGCGGTTTGCGGATCTTTTTCTTTTCCCATCAATGAACAAACCACCTCATCAATTGACATGATTTGATCTACATGAATGCACGTTTCAATTGTTTCTACAAGCTTGTGATGAAACTCGATATACACACGATGGTTGGCTTCAACAAGATTTATTCCGGGACAAATTTTCTTTGCATCCGAAACAAGAGTTCCGGTTTTGATGCCAAGTTTTTTTGCTTCGTAACTAGCAGCTATGCAGCAGGTTCTATCTGTCATTACTGGTACAACTGCGGTTGGTTTATTTCTGTACTTAGGATTAAGCTGCTGTTCAACCGAAGCGAAGTAAGAATTAAAATCTATATATAAGTTACGAAGCGGCATTTGGTAAATCCGGTTAAAAAGTTTAGAAGAGTTAAGAGTATTACTAAATTAAAAAATTTCGGAAAGGTTACAACTCTAAGAAAAAATTACAGCGCTTAAGTAACCAACAACTTCGGAGTTATCTCCCGTAATATCGCCGGAATCTGTGCGTGAAAGAACTTTTACATTACGAATTCTTTTTAATTCCGCGGTTTTTAGTAAAGCCGCTATTGGTCCGCCGCCGCACGCTTCACACTTCTGTTTTTCTAAATCTTCAAGTAATCCATTGTAATCAAATTCGGAAATTCTCTTTTCAACAATTGAATCCAGCTTTGCGGCACTCTCTTTGGAATGAAAATGAGAAAGATCGGAGCTGGCAACAATTAATGTTTCATCGCTAACAACTTGTGCAAGCTTTTCTGCTAAACCTTCAACAAACATTTTGCGCTGGTCTCCTATTACAATAGGGACAAGCTTGAAATCTCTTAGCACAATTTGCAAAAAGGGAAGCTGAACTTCGAGAGCGTGCTCTGCGTGATGTCCGTTTAATCCTTCGAATATGTAACTCTTATCTTCGATAAGTTTTGCAATCATCTCTTTGTCAAGCTCAATTTTCCCAAGCGGAGTTTTGTATGCATCGCCGCTGTAAATAGAAATACCGGGAAAATATTCTCTATGGCTTGGAGAAATTACAACAACTGTTTTGTAATTTTTATTTTCTATTGTCTTGTAAGCGTGTGCAGCAGTTTTTCCGGAATAAACATAACCGGCGTGAGGAGAGATAATTCCAAAAACTTTCTCGTAAGATTTTTCAAGATTTACTGAATCCAGATACTCTCTAATTTCCGAAGCAAGCTTCGAAGGTGAAGAGGGATAGAACATTCCCGCAACAGCCGGTTCTCGCACGGTTTTCATTCTTGCTCAATCTCCTTTTCTGAAAAAACAGTAGCAGTAAATCCTTTTAGCTTTAGTTCTTTTTCGCGCCAATAGCTTCTATGTAATCCACTCTTCTGACAAATTGCATCGAGATATTCTTCCTTATTCATCTTATGTTCAATTGGAACTTGCGGGAGGAGCAATCCGCGCCTCCCTCTTTCTTCGAGTATTAACCCATGTTTACCAAGTTCAATTTCATCATAGTTGTTTAATGAAAATGGTTCCGAGAGAATGGAGATTTCGAGTGAAATGATTTTCAGTTCTTCTTCTCTTATCGGAGAAAATCTTGGATCATGTTGAGCGGCTTGAATAGCTGCTTCGCAGACAGTTTTGAAAACCGGCTGATCTCCGATTATGTAGCCGATGCATCCGCGCAGTTTCTTGTGTTCTGTTAAAGTTACAAATGCGCCGGCATGAGATTTCAACACGGGATGTTTTTCATAATCCGGTTTTTCAATTGTTACTTTCTCAAATATTGAAAGGAGTGAATTTCGTGCGGCAGAAAGGAGTATCTTTTTTTCATCAAAATTTAAGTCCATATCTTCTCACCAAAATCTTAATCGTGATCTTAATCTTATTCTTGATCTAATTTGTAAACATGAACTTCATTCTTTCCCTTTAAAACAAAAACATAATTCATGTATACAAAGAAAGAATCGGTTAACAGCGCAGTTACATTTTCATTTAATGTTTCGAATAAAATTGTCTCGCCGGAAGATTTTGAAATCACCGCAAACCGATTTGTAAATTTTTCATCTTTCTCTTTTGTGTGAAAACTGAAGAGCGACAAGTCTTTGAAACTTGCCCATTCAATTTCTCCGGTTAGCGAAAAACCTTCTGTAAATTGATTTACAATTTGGTACGTTACAGCATCTGCAGATGTAAGATTTATTTCTGGATAGATATAATTACTCCAATCCTTTTCACCTTCTGCTTCGGAACGCATTGAATTTACGAGCGAATAATCGTTTCCCAAATCCTCTTTTACTTCTCCGGTTTGAAAGTCCAAAGCGTAAAAAAACCTCTCCTCAAATCCTTGAGTAAAACAATAAACTTTATCTTGATACACGAAGGAGAAAACGTAACTATCGTTTTGCCAAATCACCTTTTGAGAAACAATATCAAACGCAATTATTTCCCGGTGCCCCGGCATATCTGGCTTAGGGAACTTATGAAAGAAAATTACATCTTTATATATCGCTTCGATTCCCAGCCAAGTTTTTTCTTCTAATTGCAGATCTGTAAAAATGCTTTTGCCGTCGTTTAGCTCGAAACAATGAAACGAAACTTCCTTCGTGCTTGTATCGCGCGTTTCGACTACAAGTTTATCCGCATCTGTAATCAGAAGTCGGAAAATTTGTTTATCGGAAACAAAACCAAAATGTTTTTCCATTTTTTCCCTTGCGGTCTTTGCGAATCCTTTGCGCCTTTGCGAGAAAATTTTACCGCAAAGACGCAGAGACGCAATCCGCCTTTGGCGGACGCGGAGTTTATAATTTCTTGAATCTTGCTGTAAAGTGTCTAAGCATCGGTGCTTCATAAGTAAACGCATAGCCGCGTAATTCATTTCTCTTTTTGTAAACCTCAATCAAGACTTCAGCTACATAATCGATGTGGCTTTGTGTGTAAACGCGGCGAGGAATTGCCATGCGCACAAGCTCCATCATTGCCGGAATCAGTTTTCCATTTTCATCGTTCTTGCCGAACATAACACTTCCAATTTCGCAAGCGCGAATTCCACCCTCAATGTACGTTTCGCAAGTGATTGACTGTCCCGGAAATTGTTCTGCCGGAATGTGGGGAGCGAAGCGTTTTGCGTCAATGTAAATTGCGTGCCCTCCCGGCGGTTCAATAATTGGAATTCCGTTGCTCAACATTTTTTCGCCAAGATATTCTGTACTGCGAATTCTGTATTGCAGATATGGCTCCTCAACAACCTCTTCCAAACCTTGTGCAATAGCTTCAAGATCGCGTCCGGCTAAGCCGCCGTATGTTGGAAATCCTTCCGTAACAATTAGTAAGTTTCTACATTTCAACGCAAGCTCGTCATCGTTTAGAGAAAGCCACCCGCCTATGTTTACCAACGCATCTTTCTTTGCGCTCATTGTAGAACCATCAGCATAAGAAAACATTTCCTGGCAGATTTCCAAAACGGTTTTGTCTTTGTAGCCATCTTCGCGCATCTTTATAAAGTATGCGTTTTCAGCAAAGCGGCAAGCATCTAAGAAAAGTGGAATGTTGTTTTTCTTACATACAGCAGAAACATCTTTTATGTTTTTCATCGATACCGGCTGACCACCGCCCGAGTTATTAGTTACTGTAAGCACAATCAGCGGAATATTTTCTCTTTCATACTTTTTGATAAATGCTTCGAGAGCCGAAACATCCATATCGCCTTTAAATGGTGCGCGCTGCTCGGGATGCTTACCGACTTCGTTCAGCAAGTCAAATCCTTCTGCGCCGGAAAATTCTATATTTGCGCGTGTTGTATCAAAAAAAGTATTTGCGGCAAAATATTTTCCTTTTCCGCCCAGTATTGTAAAGAGAATTTTTTCTGCGGCTCTGCCTTGGTGAGTTGGTATAATAAATTTATCACCGGTAATTTTTTTTACAGCGGCTTCGAAACGGTAAAAGCTTCTTGCACCGGCGTAGCTTTCATCACCGCGCATAATGCCAGCCCACTGCTCAGAACTCATCGCGGAGGTTCCACTATCTGTAAGCAAGTCTATTAATACATCATCTGCCTTAATTAAGAAAGTATTGTTGCCTGCTTCTTCTAAAATTTTGGTACGCTCTTCTTTGGTTGTAAATCTTATCGGCTCAACGGATTTGATTCTGAAAGGTTCGATAATGGTTTTCATAGTTCCTCTTTTTAGTGAAAGAAAATTAAGAATAATTTTTATCCTTTCTTAAAACTTTGCGCCTCCGCGTCTTTGCGAGAAAAGCCTTACCCACTAAGAGAGCAAAGGACGCGAGGAAAAGAACAGAACACGTGTAAAGTATACTTGACATTTTGTAAAGAATGCTATAAGTTGGAATTAGACAAAAAAGAGGATTTATGTTTAGAATGCTCAAACAGTTTTCCTTTCCACACAAAGGGAAGATATTGGTTGCATCCACAGTTTCTTTGTTACTACCAATGTTTTTATTACAAATAATCATTGCTGCAGTTGGACTTGAAGAAAGTACAGTAATAATGAAACCTCTTTTACTAATATCGTCATTCTTAGCTTGTATCGGGTTTGTCTATTGTTCTATCGGTTATCATTTTCAAATTTTAAGTGGTGATGAGCTTAAACTTCGAATTCATCTTGAAGCGTTGAATGTTTCTTTTACAGCAATGTTAGTTAGTCTATTTATACTAATCTTCGCTTTTCTAAACTTTGCTCCAACAATGCTGAACTATATTCTAGTGATATTAGCAATTGTAGGAATCATAGCATACTTACTAGCAGTTGAATTCATAAAAGAGAAGTATCAATGAAAAACATACTTCACATGCTTTTCTTTGTGAACTTTGCGAATCGGCTTACACAGCGCTTTGCGCTCTTTGTGGTAAAAGCTTTTCCGCCTTTGGCGGACGCAAAGGAAGCTAAGTTCTCGCAAAGAACACTAAGGGAAAGAATAAAATTCCTCATAGGATTTCATATTTCATGAAAAACAACTTACACGTTTTGCGCGCAGAATGGAAACTGTCTGATAGAATCTATCATCGAATTTATTCAAGGAGGAGAAGTGGCTTTTAAGTTTATTGTTAAAGATGAGGATTTACCAAAACCAACGGTGTTAGCTCTTGTACATTTAGTAAGCATTTTTTTGGGAATGCCTGCCATTGCCGGAGTCAGTAATGATTCTCCATATTTCAAAGATATTCCTTCCCTAATGGTTGTTTTTATTGTATCCGAATTTCTACAGATTATTTATATGTCCATTTTCTACAAGAAAATTGTTTGGGGACGTTATGCAAATACTAAACTACGAACCGTTACTATTTCATTTATTGCAACAAATGTTTTCTTGGGAATCCTATCTATACTCCAGTTGAAATATGAAGCACTTCTCTCAATGGTACCGCTAATAATTTCTACTCTATCAGTTTTCTTTATTGCAATACCGCTCACAATATTTTTAAGACAAATAGATTTTCTAACAAGAGTTAAAACCTTGCCGGTTTCAATAAAAGACTTTTCATTCCCGTTTTACAAGATAGCCGGAATTGTTCCAATGTTTCTTGTTTTGCCAAGTATCCTTTTCAAGTCAAAAGTTTATTTGGGAATTTCTTTAGCGTTGTTAGTGATGGGAATGTTATACGCTGGAATTGGAGAATACTTTTACACAAAAAAGAAGGATGAGCTAGACCGGTTAGTTAAGTATGAGGCTTCATTCTTTGCTATGCAGCTAATGCCGGCAATTTTTCTGCCTTTGTTTATGATAGAGGCTTTCTGGAAAATTCAAATTCCGTGGTTTTACGCTTTAATGTTGTTTTCGATTATCCATGCGCTTATTCAAACTGTAATTAATAGAAGGTACGAATGAAGAACATTCTTCACATGTCTTTCTTTGTGCGCTTTGCGAATCCGCTTACACAGCGCTTTGCGCTCTCTGCGTTAAAGGCTTTAACCGCAAAGGACGCTAAGTTCTCGCAAAGAACACAAGGTGAAGATTTATAATTCAGTAAGGAGACAAGATGAAACAAGATTCAATCAAGAAAAAATACCGTTTTGGTAAAGCTGTCGCTTACTTATCATTTCTAATTGGAATCTATGGAACATATTTCGCTCCAGATTATTTGAAATTTTTTCCAATAATACTTTCTGTTGTTGGAATAATATACTATGTATTAGGCGAACACAATAAAATTGAAAGTGGAGATGAGCTGGAAAAAAAGATTCATCTGGAATCTCTATCTCTTTCATTCAATACATTAATTGTCGCAATTTGGTTTATAATGCTTATCGATATCAACGTTTACAAATTAGGGAGTTCAACTTTTACCATTATTTACCTAATGGGTTTTCTCGGAATTTGGCCTTCATGCAAATTCATTGTTAGAAAGAAATATTCATGAAAAACAACTTGCACGTTTTACGCGCAGAGAGGCGTTTATCTCAAGATGATTTGGCGAAACTGCTGGAAGTTTCCCGCCAAACTATAAACGCTATAGAGCGAGAGAAGTATGATCCGAGTTTACCCCTTGCCTTAAAGATTGCCAAAGTGTTCGGAAGAAAAGTTGAAGAGATATTTTTTCTGGAGGAAAAATGAATCTCAAAAAGTTATTTATGGAAGAATTATGGTCTGCGTTAATGATGATTATAATATTTGGATATCATGGAAACAGCAACAACTTACTAATCGGAATAATCTTTATAGTAATGATTTGGGCAATTTATTATTTCATGTTTATTCGCTTCAAGAAAGAATTTAAGCTCGACGAGAGAGAACTTTTTATCTATACAAAGATAGGTTACGCTTCTGTTTTTATTTTCCTTTCTGTACTGACCATCCTTTACGTTTATCAAGAAACGACTGTTCCATATTTAAACAAACCAATTAGTTTCCTTTGGGGAAGATTACTTTTACCTATGTTCATTTTGATCCATGGCATTACCGGACTTGTTTACATCAAATTGGAAAAGGAATGAGTTAGAATTATTCCGGAGGAATAGATCAAACTTAGGTTCAAATGGCTCACCGGAAAATTAGGGGCGAAAGTTGATCATGCAAAATATTGAATAGTTCGAAAGGAGAAATTTTTATCAACGACACCTCTGATTCGTTGCCTGAATAACTTTGACCGGAATTCTACTTTAAGTTCTCTGGCTTTCATTACTGCTTCGTTTTCTTCTTCTATGGCTTTCCATCATGGGTTCACACGTTTTGCTAGTACTACCTATGTTACTATCTGTTGTACATGAAATCCATCGCAGACATGTAATGCTCATACTGCAATTTTATATTTTGCAAGCATAGCCGAGACAGTACATCACCACCGTCTAAGGCGATGGTTTTCTAAGATTAAATAAGCCTGTTTGAGATTAATTGCTGTTAAAGACTGCCGCCTATATATCTCTATATACTTCGTTTTGAGCTTCCTTTTTTAACTTCTTTTTATTCTCTATGTCGGATTTGAGATAATAGATTTATTTATGATCGAAGGAAAAGTTCTATTATATTTTAGTAGTGCAAGCAAAGGAAATATTTATGCGTCGCTATATAGTTCTAATGTTGGGATTCCTAATCACTCTTGTTTTTATTTCTTGTGATAAAGGAATAGAACCCGTCGAAGGATTAAGTGCCTTCAGCGGTAAAATAACTTTTGAAGGCACCTGGCCTGCCGGAATTAAAAGGACACACCTCGTTGTATTCAAGGAACAGATAAAAAGCGTTGGCGATTTTTCTGCTTCTAACTTAAGCTTTGTACTTGATTCTATTCCTTATGGAACAAAAGAATTCGCATTTAATTCTGCTGAAATGCAATTCAGTCCAATCTTTCCAATTACTCCGGGAAGCCATCAATACATTGTTGTTGCTCAATCCAAAACTCCGGCACTTACCCTTATTCGGGCTGATTGGACCGTAGTTGGAGTATATAGTGAAGACAACAACCAGTTTAAGCCCAAAACTATGATAATAAATACCGGCAAAACTACAACCAATGTTAACATCGCTGTAGATTTCAATAACCCCCCGCCTCAGCCGCCAATGTAAGCAATTGAGAATTGCGAATTCAGAATGGAGAATTAATAACTGAAATGGAATTCTAATGAAAAAATATTTTTTATTATTAGTTTTTATTCCCTCGTTACTCACAACGGCTCAAACCGGAATTCTTTCCGGCCGTATTATAAACGAAAAGGCCGAGCCGATTTTTGGCGCTAGTGTAGTTGTTGTTGGAACATCTATAGGTACATTGGCAAATGAATTCGGAGTATTTGAGATACAAAACATTCCTATTGGAATTTACAGCATTCAAGTTTCCGCTATAAGTTATGAGAAGCAAACCATAACAAACGTACAGATAAATGAATTTGCCAGACCATTGAATGTTATTCTAAAAGAAGCCTTAATTCAAACCGAGCAAATAATTGTTAGCGCCGGAAAGTATGAACAGCGCGTACAAGATTTAACTGTAAGCACTGCAGTTCTTCAACCGGAAATTATAAGCAAAAAGAATCATCTCACTTTTGATGACCTTCTTCGCCATGTACCGGGAATCCAAATGAATCTTGAACAAGTCAGCATCCGCGGTTCCAGCGGATACAGCAAGGGTGCCGGTGCAAGAGTTCTTGTTGCTATCAATGGATTGCCAATTTACTCAGGTGACAATGGTGATATTGTTTGGGAAATGATTCCGGTTGCCGACATAGAACGAGTTGAAATCATCAAAGGTCCGGCAAGTTCTTTATATGGCTCAACAGCTATTGGCGGCGTCATAAACATTATCACTAAAGCAACCGTTAAAAAGCCAATTACAAATTTTAGAAGTTACTTTGGTACTTACGATAAACCTTCTAATAAAGTTTGGGATTGGAGCGGATCATACAGACAGTTTTACGGGACAGAATTAACACATTCAAACTCCTACGAAAAGTTAGGCTACACTTTCTCTTTCAAGAAATTTGATAATGACAGCTACCGACAAAATGATTTTACGAAACGCTATCTCGGCTATATTAAACTCAACTATGATTTTAGCGAACAAAACAAACTGACATTCTTCGCTAATTATCTTTCCATGAATCGTGGAAATTTTCTTTATTGGAAAGATTCCCGTAACGCGCTTGTTCCAAAAGACGAAGACAACGGCAACACAGTAAAATCCAACAGAATATTTACCGGATTAATTTATCATCATCATTTTAGCGAAGCTCTTACAACGGAATTTAAAACCAGTTATTATAGAACAAAATTTACCGGCTATGGTTTAGAAGAAACGACTTCTGTTGCCGACTTGATACGCGGCGAAGCACTCGCAAATTATAAAGCTTCGGATGAATTTTTAGTAACTGCCGGGATAGAACTTTCACATGCGAATATTGCTTCAAATATTTTTAGTAATCCAACATTTATGGGTGGCGCCGGATATGCTCAAGCAGAGTATAAAGGAATTCCAAACTTGATCTTAACCGCCGGCTTGCGCTACGATTATATCAAGATGGATTCAACGAGCGGTAAAAATGCAGTTACACCACGCGCCGGATTAAATTACAAATTCACAAAGGACCTTATTTTACGAGCTTCTGCAGGAACCGGATTTAGGGCACCAACTCCATCAGAAGTGTTTACAAGCACTGCGATTGGCGGCGGCGTGAGTGTAATTGAGAATCCAAATCTCACTTACGAAACAAGTTTTTCTTTTGAAGTTGGAACGCATTACACGATGCAGAATATTTCCATTGACGGCGCATTTTACCAGAATGACTTCAAAAATTTCATTGAACCAAACTTCACTGAAAATGG
The DNA here is from genome assembly GCA_964510975.1 of uncultured Melioribacter sp. Lineage (GTDB taxonomy): Bacteria > Bacteroidota > Ignavibacteria > Ignavibacteriales > Melioribacteraceae > Stygiobacter. The sequence continues at coordinate 20,049 of CAZEDR010000018.1, forward strand.
TAATGATATTCAGTTTGTTAATATTCCAAAAGCAAGGATTCAAGGATTAGAGTTGGTAAGTGATTGGAATATTGTCCCATCAACTTTAACTTTTTCCATTGGCTATAATTATATGTGGTCCCGCGATATCGAAAAAAATAAATCTATGAAATACCGTCCGCGTAATACCGTTTATACAAACTTGCACCTTTCTCTGGCTTCGTTTGAGTTTGGTGTTGATTTTCGTTATTTGAGCAGAGTTGAGGAAATTGACCCAATGATGCTAATAGTAGTTGTTGATGGTGAAATAAGAGTTCCAACATACATAACAGATTTGATGGCTGGCTGCAATTTCTTTGTTATGAATATTCCGGCAAAAGTATACGTGAACGCAAAAAACATCTTTAATTATAATTACGTAGAGTTTATCGGCAACCTAGCACCGATAAGAAACTACTCGCTTAGTTTTGAGCTATTCTTCTAAATAAAACGGAACACAAATGGATTGGCAAAAAGAACTACCGGCAGCAATAACAATTTGTGATGTAGATGGGAAAATCATTTATCTAAACGAAAAAGCCGCAAATGTTTTTAAAGATGACGGCGGGTATAAACTGCATGGACAAAATTTGTTTGCATGTCACTCAAACGAATCGAATGAAAAGATTAAGCAGATTATTGCAGAACAAAAACCCAATACTTATACAATCGAAAAGAATGGCAAAAAAAAGTTAATACATCAAACACCTTGGTTTGAAGACGGCTTACTAAAAGGTCTAGTAGAATTTTCCATCGAGATTCCTTTTAATATGCCTCATCATATTCGCTCATAAACTAGCCGAGCACTAATCTTGATCGTCCCGCTTGATCACTTCTACTGTAAAGTTTGAAGCGAGCGCGGCGATTGCCGCAACTGCAGCCATTATTGGTGCAAGCACAACACCTATAACACCAAGTGTAACTGGGATTTCTATGTAAGTCCTTCCCTTTTCATCCTTGATGATAATTCTGCGTGCATTGCCTTCTTTGATAAGCTCTTCAATTTTTGCAAGAAGCTCTTTACCATTTATTTTGAATTCGGTTGCCATAATCTTTCTCCTCTTTCGTTTTTAGATGAATGAAGAGCTTCGTTTGTTCCGTAGAATAGCTGTTGCGTATAGGGACTACACTTTTAAAAATATTTTCTTCTTATAAAAAATCCACATTATGCCAAGCCAAAACAAAACATAGAATAATGCCCACGCAAGGGATGCGTTTATTGGAGAAAAGAATGGAACAAAAAATGAATCGTAAAGAAATGATTTAACAGAAACACTATCTCCGGCAGCATTCGTCCAGCTTATACGCGACATCATCACTCCAACCAACCCGGAAAGAACGTAAACAGTAATTGCGTTTGTTCCATATACAACAAAAGGTTTTGTCCACCATGTAACTTGCTTAATATCTGCCAGCCAATAACACATAGCAAAAACATTAAGCGCCATTCCCGCTGTAAACACTACGTAAGAACTTGTCCACAAAGCTTTGTTCATCGGGAAAAACATATCCCAAATTATTCCAGTCATTATGGCAATATTGGCGGTGAAAAATATCCAAGCAACTTTATGTGTTTTTTCTAAACCGCTTTTCAAAAAACTGCCAAGGAGCATTCCAAAAATTCCAGTTGATATTGCTGGAATTGTACTTAGTATTCCTTCGGGATCCCAAATTTTTGTTTGCCGCCAAAGATGTCCGGATAAAATTTGATTATCTAGCCACGCGACTAAATTTGGTGCAATTTCTTTGTTTGTAATTTTGTCAAGAATTGTTGGATGCGAAAGGTCGGGGTTGCCGATGCCGGGAACCGGAATTAATGTTACTAGCGCCCAGTATATAAATAGGAATGCGGCGGATAAGATTGCTTGCGTTTTCCAACTAGTTTTAAGATAGATAAAAGATGCAAAGAAATATACAATTGCAATTCTCTGAAGAACACCGGGAATACGAATTGTTGAAAAGTTATAAGTAGGAAATCCGGCAAGCGCAACGCCAATTAAAAATATAAGCACACCGCGTCGAAATATTTGTAGTATAAGCTTATTCTGATTGTCGCCTCTCTCTTTTCTTTTAGAAAGAGAAAGTGTTATTGCAACGCCAACAATAAATAGAAAGAATGGAAAAACTAAATCTGTTGGTGTGCATCCATTCCAAGAAGCGTGTTCAAGAGCCGGATAAATATTTCCCCAGTTACCAGGATTGTTGACTAAAATCATTCCAGCGATAGTCAATCCGCGGAATATATCCAGAGACAACAGTCGATCTGTTTTATTTTCCATGCCCTTATCCGATTAGATTAAGGAAATACTTGGAATACATCCACCCTACTTAACAAAAAAGATTTTATAGAAGCTGGTTGTTTTGTCCGTCGCCTTCACCATCTACAGAGTTATAATTTATATCCTCTGTTGATTCGGAATCGAGCGAATCTTCAAAACTAATTCGTAGTTCCGCAAAGTCGCCTTCGCGAACTACCTTCAATTTAAAATCCCAATCGTTACTTCTTCGAGATGGATTTAATTTTATTTGTTCTTGGGGTTCAAGTGTAATTTGTAACATTAATCTCTAATTAAAAGTGTGGTGAGCTTTTAATTTATCTTGAGCCAACTTATTAAAAATGTTTTTTTATTCCTAATAAGAAAAAATA
>CAZEDR010000019.1:0-22693 GCA_964510975.1 uncultured Melioribacter sp.
ATATTTTTACAGCTCAATCATACAGTAATCTAAAAAATCATAAAATTAGGTTGACGCCTATGCGCATCGGTGGGAGAAGAATCTCTTAAAAATAATTTTGGAGATATTTCACTTCGCTCATTATTCAAAAAATTACAAGTTGTACTTCTTCTCTAGATCTCGAACTCGATAACTCAATCTATCGTTATCAATATCATCTATAACGTCAGCAAGATATTTTGCTTTGGACTTTTCGACAGTACTTTTAAGATAAATTTCTAGAAGATATTTTACAGCAGTATTTCTCTCACGCTCGTTGGTAGAGGTAACAGATTTTTTAAACCATGGCTCGGCTTTATCTAACAAATTGTTTTTGTAGTAATAGGAACCCATCAAATAATTGTATTGATCGGTTAGTTCTTTTGTGTTACGGAAGTCGGGAGCGGACTTAGCGTAAGATTCAAACTCGCCTAGATTTTTTTCATCTGCTATTGCGGCTTCGGCAAATTTAATCGCGAGTTCCAATTCACCTCGCAGATCGTGAAATCTAGCGCGGACAAATTCACTAACAAAATTCTGTCTATCGTTCTTAATAATTGATTCTACTTTTTTCAAATCCCAAATGCTTAACAATTCCAGGCAATAAGCATTTAGAGTTCTTTTATTTTCCGGAAATTTTTTAAGAAAATTTTCGAAAACCGGAATCGCAGCTGTTTCGTTGTCTTCCAAATTAGAGTAAACTTCAATAAGAGTCTGAGCAGCAAGTCCAAAAGTGAGCGAGCCTTTTTCGTAAGCTAAGCGTAGTTGCGATAGTCCTTTTTCTCTATCACCGGAAAAGCCAAGCGCACCGGCAATAAATCCGGCAACACCGCTCAATCTATCGGAGTAATAGTTTAACATTCCAACGACCAAATATGCGTCATAAAAATCGGGGTTAGCTTTAATAACTTCTTCTGCTAATTTTTTTGCTTTTAGACCCGTTCTGAATGCGCTCCACCAAGAACCATCAACTCCGTATACTCTGGCTAGAAAACCGTAAATGGTAGAAAAGTAAAATTTGTTTTCAGTATTTAGGGAAGCATCCTCAAATTTATCAACAACATTTTCACAGTATTTAATTATCTCACCATTAAGAGTTTTTCTTCCTTCATCCCGTTTTTCCGGCGAGAGCTCCGCTACTTTTTGATAATACTCAAGTATCTTTGCATTAATCATATAATAGTAATACTTGGGGGAATTCGGATTCTTGTTTATTTGTTCTTGAGATAACTTTATAGCTTGACTGAAATTTTCACTGAAAGAGAGTGAATTAATTTGCTGATCTAACAGGGTTGGCTCAATAACTTGAGCTTTTATTGCAGACCAGAAAAGTAGAACGATTAAGAAATATTTCATGTTACCTCATAGAATAGAATTAGAATCTGATTACCTTTCAATCGCAAAATAAGAAAGAGATCATTATGAATGTATTTATAATTCACGCACACCCGGAAGAGAAATCCTTTTGCACAACGCTAAAAAACGAAGCAGTTAATTTCTTTCAACAACGCGGAGACAAAGTAGTTATTTCAGATTTGTACTCGATGAAGTTTAATCCCGTTGGCGGCACAACTGATTTTACTGATGTGAATAACAAAGAGTTTTTTAAGTATCAGCTGGAACAAGTTAACGCTTACAAGAACAACTTGTTTGTTGATGAAGTGAAGCTGGAAATGGAAAAGCTTCTTAATGCAGATTTGGTGATTTTCAATTTCCCTCTTTGGTGGTTTTCTGTTCCGGCAATTCTAAAAGGCTGGGTTGACAGAGTTTTTGCAATGGGTTTTTCTTATGGTGCCGGAAAGGGAGTCTATGATTCCGGGTCGTTCAAAAACAAAAAGGCTTTTTGCTGTTTAACAACCGGTGGACCCGAAGCGGCTTACGGACCAACCGGCAAAAATGGAAACTTAGATACAATTCTTTACCATATAAATCACGGAATGTTATACTTTGTTGGAATGCAAACTCTTCCGCCGTTTGTTGGTTTTAGTCCCGCTAGAATAACAGAAGAGGAGCGAAAGGCTGTGATTGAAAGGTATAAACTACACTTACAGAACATAGATAATCATGAACCAATTTTTTAAGGAATTACTTGAGCACAATTATAAAAACGAAAAGACTTGAGCTTGTCTGTGGTAATATTGAATTAGCACGCGCAGAAGTTTTTAATAAACAAGAGATATCAATACTTCTCAACGCAGAAGTTCCGGATAATTGGCCACCACCATTAAACGACGAAGCTTCTGCGGAATTCTTTTTAAACTATGCCGAGAATAATCCGGATGCGTTGGATTACGGAATGTGGTACATAATTCTTGTTGATGGAGAAAAAAGGGAAGCGATTGGAAATATAGGCTTCAAAGGGAAGCCGGATGAAACCAACACAATTGAAACCGGCTATTCAATAGTGGAAAAACATCAACGAAAAGGATATGCATCAGAAGCGGTTTCCGGGTTGATTAGTTGGGCGTTTAACCAACCTAGCGTTGAAAAGGTTATTGCAGAAACACTAGCCGACGGCTTTCCATCACAGAAAGTATTAAAGAAAAATGAATTCACCTTTGTAGGAGAAGGATCCGAACCGGGTGTAATACGATTTGAACTAAAGAAATCCCGTCAGTAAACTATTTTTCTTTAACGTATTCTTCGTGAAGTTTAACCGGTTTAGATTTGCCGCGCATTTTCAAGTTTAGCATTTCAACAAAAACTGAAAATGCCATTGCGAAGTAAATATATCCTTTTGAAATATGCTGATCGAATCCCTCAGCGATAAGAGTTACTCCAATCAGCAAAAGAAAGCTGAGTGCTAAAATTTTAATGGTTGGATGTTTCTCAACAAATCCGCTGATGGAGCCGGAGAAGAACATCATAAAAATTACCGCGATAATGACCGCTGCAATCATTATTCCCAAATTACTAACCATGCCAATTGCCGTAATAACCGAATCCAACGAGAAAACAATATCCAGAAGGGCGATTTGAATAATTACGCCGATAAATGAAGGGCCTACACGTTTAGAAGAACCGCCCTCTTCCCCTTCAAGTTTAGAATGAATTTCGTGTGTGCTTTTAGCAAGCAGAAACAAACCACCAACAATAAGTATAAGATCCCGTCCGGAAATTTCTTGTGAAATAATTGTGAATAAAGGCGTGGTAAGCTTCATTATAAGACTTAGAGAAAAGAGAAGTGCAACACGAGTTAGCATAGCAAGGGCCAAGCCGGTGAGTCGCGCGTTTTTTTGCTGGGCAAGAGGAAGCTTTCCGGCAAGAATTGAAATAAAAATTATATTATCTATTCCCAAGACAATTTCGAGCGCAGTTAAAGTTAATAATGCAACCCATAGTTCGGGCGTTAAAAACAGATTCATGAGATTCTCTCCGGTTAAGTCGATTGATGAAATTATGTAATGTAGATACAATAAATTTATAATTTGATGCAACCCCGTAAGCGTATTATTGTACAATGTGATAAAAAGAATTAGTTGCCAAATAATTTATAAGTGGCACAATAAATAAAAAGTAACTTCGTTTACCGTAGTAGAAAACAGAGTTTTATGAGCACAACTCAAGAACAGATTTTCATAAATAAGTGTCGGAGCGGAGATGCTTCGGCTTTCGGTCCGCTAATACAAATATACCGGCGGCAGTTGTTCTCTTATCTGTTTAAGTTGAGCCGCGACAGAACACAAGCGGAAGACTTGTTCCAAGAAACGCTGATCAAAACTTGGAAAGGAATTAAAAAGTACAATGAGCAGCAGAAGTTTTCTTCCTGGTTGTTTGCAATTGCGCACAATGCCGCAATGGATAATCTGAGAAAACGAAAACGGGATGAAGCAATTATTGACTTTGAGCCCGATGAGTTAAGAAGCGAAAGTAATCCTCATAGTGAATTAGTAAAGAATGAGAATAAAACAATGATTGAAAAGGCCGTTCATAATCTTTCTGCAAAGCAAAAAGAAGTTTTTTTGCTGCGAATTTACAGCGGAATGACATTCAAAGAAATTTCAGCTGCGACAAACGAACCAATAAATACAGTGCTTTCACACATGAACTATTCGATTAAAAAAATAAAAAAAGCATTAGGACAAGAAAATGACTAATCCCAAAGATTTGATATGCAAAGATTTTGAGAACGAGACTTGGCTCTATATGGAACAAAGTCTACCTAAAGAAAGAATGGATTTTTGGAATAATCACATTGCGTATTGCGCAAAATGTTCTTCACTTATACAAAGCGAAAACACCCTTTTGGAAACTTGTAGGGAAGAGTTGGATGAAGATATTCTCGACTCAAAATTTGATATGATGATAAGTAATGCAATAAAGCCGCGCAGAAAGTTCTCTCTAAAACAGATCTGGCTTAAGAATAAAGAGTTCTCAATTAAAACAAAGTTTGCCGTAATAAGCGGTCTGGCCGTTGTTGCGATAGTTGTTTCATTAATAACACCAAGACAAAACCCGGTTAAAACCGTTTCAAGTGAATTATTGGATTGGGAGGGAACCAAAATCGATTCCCAGATTGACAACGTGAAGGAGAGAATAGAAATTATAAACAACGATGAATGGAGCAATCAATTAAAAATTATTGATGAACGGCTTCAATTACTCGAAAAACAAGCAGATAAATTTTAAACAAATGTAGGAGTTAAAATGAAACGGAAAGCATTTTTATTCATTATCGTGTTGTTATTCGGAGGAAAAACAATTTTGCCGCAGAGCTCAGGCTATTCACTTGGACAAACAGAAGGCTTGTACTCTGAACTTGCACAAGCATATACAATTCAAGGCAAGGAAATGTCCAAAGAGGAAGAAGAAAAAATTCTTAAAACAGTTTCTCCAGAATTGCGCTCTAAGCTGGAAGAAATCAAAAAGCTAAATAAGAATAAATACTATCATTTATTAAGAACATCGTTACCTTATGGAATTGCTTCATGGGCTGGAGCAGAAGCAATTGGTCTCAATAAATCTTCTGAAAAATATGTTAAGGAAAAAGAGCTGGAAATAGAGGTGGAATTGCTGGCGTTGAAGTATAAAGAGGCCGATTCAAACGCCAAAGAAAAAATTAAAAATGATATGACCGGTGCACTAGGCGTATTGTTCAACATCCGAGAAGAACAAAAGCAAGAGGAAGTAAAACGACTAGAAAAGCGACTTCAAGAATTAAAAGAATCTCTTCAGGCACGAAAGCAAGTTAAGAGTGAAATTGTTCAGCGTAGAATTCAAGAATTGCTCGGCGATTCAAAATATCTAAAGTGGGATTGATAGGTAAAAATAGAGACGCGTTTATATGCGTCTCTATTTGTTTTGTAGCGCTTCAAAATACTTCCTAATCAAATCTTCATAATCTTTTTTGTAACCTTCACGAATAGCTTTCTGCAACTCATCTCGAAGTTTGTTTTTGCCCTCTTCAGTAGAAAGCATTAATTCCGGAGGAGTATTTCGGGCTGTATTTTCTCCGGTGTTTGACTTTCTGTTTTTCTCAAAATCACGCTCATTCACAGAACGCTGAGCATCAATCAGCTTAGAAAGAATTTTTTCTTGCTGCTTAATTAATTCATCATCAACTTTTTCGGATTGCAAGTTTGTTACTACTTCCTTCATCTCATTCAAAATCTTCTCCAGATTTGAAGCAAGGCGCTTTGATTGCCCGGATTGTTTTGCTTCTTGATTTAGCTGATCTAAAGATTTTCTGATTGCTTCCTGCTGCTGAGCAAGCCGTTGCATCTGGCTCATCATTTCTTGCGAAAGCTTGCCTTGGTTCATCATCTGCGTAAGCTGATTCAAACTCATCTGCTGTTGCGACATTTGTTGAAGCTGCTGCATCATGCTCATCATTCCGCCGCTCTGGCCACCTTGCATCATCTGGTCCATTCCACCTTTAAGCATCCTGGCTGCGTCATTTAGTTGTGCCATTGCGTTGGTTTGATTTCTTGAGGCCAGTCCGGCACTTGCAGATTGCATGATTGAAATCGCCTGCTGCATTTCGGAAAGAGCACTACCCAACGCTTTCCCCATTTCGGGAGTAATTACAAATGTTTTTTGAGAAAGAGCGCTCATGTTTTGTAAAACTTTATTCAAACTGCTTTTAATTTCACTTTGCTCGCGGGCGGCTTTATCAAATTCCTTGGAATAGGGACTGAACTGTTCCGTTCTATTTTTCAAATCTTCTTGCTGTTTCGAAAGATCGAGAAGATCGTTTAAGATTTTTGCCATATCCCAAAATGTTTTCATCTGATTCATCTGCTGCATTGCCGATTGCATATTCTTCATCTGCTGCTTCATGTTTTTCATATTGCCGGAAAGCTGCTGCTGACTTTGCATTGCCCGCTGCTTCATCATCTTCTGCAAATCTTTCATAGCTTCTTCTGAAAGCTCTTCATTATTCTGCTTGTCAAACTCTTCGGCAAGTTTCTGCATTTCATCTTTTGGCAAATCCTTTAACGCATTCATCTTCTCTTGGGCATCCTTCATTGCATCATCAAGCTTTTCCAAACTTTCCGATATATCTTTTTGCTTCTTCGCAAGCTCATTCCGTTTTTGAGAATCGTTCAGATTGCTTTGCTCTGTCTGCTTTTTAAGTTCGTCAATTTTTTCAGAAATATCTTCCGCGCGTTTTATGAGTTCATCAACTTTTTGCTCTGCTTGTATCCGCTTAAGTAAGTTTAATGTGCGCTCAATACTTTTCTTAAAATATTCTTCGTTGGCTTTCATCTCTTCCATAGACATCTGCACATTATCCCGCATCATATTTTTTAGTGATTCACTCAATCGGCTGAGTGCATCCTTTAATTCCTTGCTGTCGAACTTATTCATCAACTCTTGCAGTTCATTGTACTTTTGTAAAGTCTCTTCCGAGAGAAGGCTGTTCTTCATCAAATCCTTTTGCATTTCAGATAGCTTTTGAGAAATATCCTCTACTTTCTCCCCAAGCTGTTTAAACTTTTCGGTAGCCTTCTCAACACGTTCCTTTTCCTGCCAGGATATCTCTCTGTTGTTTACCTTCATATCGTCACTAATCTTTTTCATCTCTTGCTGCAAGCGCTCGGCTTCTTTCAACGTTTCTGTAAGCTCTTTAACAGAATTTTCTTGAGCCTCATCGGACTTTGCTAAAATCTGCTCAAGCGATGGAACTGTGATTGTTAAGCTTTCTGTTCTGGCAGACTTTGGACCGTTAACATTATCATTATCAAAAATTTCTAAGTAGAAAGTAAGCGCCTCACTTTCGGCAAGGTAAAGCGAAGCTAAATCCCAAACAAAGTAAACATCATCCTCTTTCTTTTCCTTAGAAATAGTTATTGGCAGCTTTGTAAAATTGTCTTCCGGTTGTCTGTACTTTGATTGGGACAGCTTATAATTAAGCTGCATCTGAGAGAACCCATAATCGTCGCTAATTTTTGAAATGAGGGAAATCTTTGTTTCGTTTCCCATATTAACATTAGCGGTCGGGGATATTAACTCAATTCCCGGAGGATTATCGCTTAATGTCTTTATGGAATAAGAAATCGGATTCGAATTTTCAAAACCTTGCGTATCAGTAATAATTATCTGGTAATCCATTTCTTTGCTAACGAATAACTCTGTAGAGGTATTTGCGTAATTAACTTTCATTGGCTTTGAAGCACTATCGCTAAAAATAATTTTGGCTTTTGCCAGTTCTCTGGAAGCGGAAACAGAGAGAAGAATTTTGCTTCCGGGAAGCGCGGTTACATTTCCGTTATCTTTTTGAGTAAACGATGGCAGTTTTGAATAAGCCGGCGGCACAACCGTTAAGTTAAGCGATGAAATGATTGGTCGGTTTATAACAGATAGTCTGTATGTCTCGCCGGTAATCCCATCCGCGTGTGCGTAATAGTCGGTAGTGCTCTTTAAAGAAACGGCTTCGTAATTGAAATTGCCAAGCGAATCGGAAGTAAGTTTTATTTCTGACGGCTCAGTTTGTTCTGTGGTTTTTGTAAACAATGAAATCTCTGCCGGTTGTTTTCCAACTGCTTTTATGCCGATTAAAACACTTTCTCCTTTAGTAATTTCTTTGTTGCCGGGAATAACTCTAAATGTAAAAGCCGGTGGTGTGGAGAAATCTTTTTCATAATTAAAGAAACGGTATGCGGCAGAACTTAACCCGGGAATTAGGAACAAGGAAATAAGTGTAAAGACAAGGGTGGCAACAGAGAGTTTGAGCAACTTCCTTGTTTTGGAAAAATCTACAATAGAAGTAAAATTAATATCGGAACTCTTTTCGTATATGCGTTTAAATGCAGCTTCTACCAACTGACTGGAATAATTTAAACCGGTCTGTTCTAATAACTGAATAGCATTTGCGAGCTCATCTTTTATTTCCGGAAAGTGTAACCCGACTTTCTTTGCCGTTTCTACGAAGTTTGGTTTTAGGTAAGAATAGAAATCTTTGCTAAGAGGATAGACCATAGCGGCTAGTAAATAAATAACTCCGAGTGAAATCCAAACAAAAAACAAAACGGTTCGTGTTGTGTTGTCAAAATTAAGCAGAGCCTCAACAGCTACAAACAAAAACAATCCAACACATAAAGCGGTTATCCAAATAAATAATTTATTTAGTCCGTCTCTGCGTTTTTCGCGTTCAACAACAGCGCGCAGCTTATGATGTATTTCGTTTAGGTAACTATTCATTTTTTTTAACCGCAAAGTTCACAAAGGCGCTTTGCTCTCCGCTAAGCACACAAAGTTTTTAACTGTTGATAACTCTTCTTATTCCATCTTTTAAGCGGGCAACATTGAAATTTATTAATAAACCTAATTTGCATCGCGAAAGTTTTAAATAAGTCAATAGTTGGGCAAAATGTACATCATTTAATATTTCTACTGATTTTAACTCAAGTATTAATTTTTTCTCAATCATTAAATCGATTCTGTAACCACAATCTAATTTTACCGTCTCATACACCAACGGCATTGGTTTCTGTTTTTCAACAAGTAAACCGGTTTTCTGAATTTCGTAAAACAAACATTCTTCATATGCTGATTCTAATAAACCGGGACCCAGTGCCGAGTGGACTTTAATAGCCAATCCAATAACAATGTTCGATAATTCGTTTTCATCCATCTTTGTGTCCTTTGCGAAAACCTTTGCGTTCTTTGTAGTTAAAGGCTTTTCAGTTCATCAACGCCCAGACAATTATATTTGTTCCAAACCGTAAAGCTTCTTCCCGTTTTTCCGGCGGATCTTTATGAACTTCCGGATCAACCCAGCCATCACTTGGATTACATTCAAAAGTGTAATAAACACAAAGGCGCTTATCAACAAACAAACCATAACCGCGCGGCGCATTCTTATCATGCTCGTGAGTTTTTGGCGGACCGTTTCTAAAATCAAACATACAGTTATAGAGACCATAATTAAACGGAAGTTCAACCAAATCTTTTTCCGGAAATACTTTTTTCATTGCACGACGGAATGCTTTGTCGAGTCCATAATCATCATCAACATAAAGAAAACCCCCGGCTTCCAAATAAGCCCTTAACTTCTTTGCCTCGATATCTGAAAAGATAATATTTCCGTGTCCCGTGATAAACAAGAACGGGTAGGCAAAAATATTTCCGGCTGATAAATCAACAAACTCATACTTGGGATTTGTTTTGATATTTGTATTCTGAGCAATAAACTTCAGTAAGTTCACCTCTGCCGAAGGATCGTTGTACCAATCACCGCCGCCATTGTACTTAACGCGCGCAATTTTAAAGCGGGAATCATCTTGTCCGAACAAAACGAGCGGAAGCAAAACGAGCAAGCATATTTCTATTTTTCTAAACATTTAATCCGTTTATTTACGCGCACAAAATAAAGATTTCATTCTCCCAATGCATGGGTAAATCTTTTGCCGAATTTTGTGTTTAGTTCGCAGCTTTCCTTAATTTTGATCAAAACAAAAGGAAGTAGAAAATGAAATTTGGAAAAATATTAGTTCTTTGGACGATGTTTTGTTTTGGAGCTACAATGGCTCAATCGGTTCAGTTCAATGAGCATTTTGTTGATCAGACAATGCGCATCGATTATTTCCACATTGGAGATTCTTCAACAGAGATTGTAACAGTTGATCATATCTATCAATGTGGAATTTGGGCGGGCAGTACAAAAAACTTGATTGATAATTTTAATAATGGCGCTTACTACTACAAAATTTATGATGCTTCCTCGGGCAAGTTAATCTTCTCCCGCGGGTTCGATAGTTACTTTAAAGAATATCAGACAAGCGATGAAGCCTCTAAGGGAATAAAACGTACGTATCACGAAAGCGCAATTGTTCCGTTTCCGAAAAACAAAATCAAGTTTGCGCTGGAAAAACGGGATAAGCAAAACAAACTGAACGAAGTATTTTCAACAGAAATTGATCCGGCTGATTTGTATATCATAAAGGGCGACGCAAAAGATAAAGCTGTTAAGGTTTACAAGTCTCATTATAGCGGCGATCCTCATGCAAAAGTTGATGTTGTAATTTTAGGCGACGGTTATTCTGCTAAAGATCAAAAGAAGTTTGAAAAAGATTTGAAACGCTACACAAATATTTTCCTTTCCCACGAACCATATAAATCGTGTAAAAACAAATTCAATATTTATGGAGTGTTCAAAGCTTCGGAAGATAGCGGCATTGATGAGCCGGGCGCCAACATTTATAAGAATACAACTCTAAGCACAACATTTTATTCGCTAGGCTCGGAGCGTTACGTTTTAACAGAAGACAACAAATCAATGCGCGATCTCGCAGCTCATGTTCCATACGATGCCATCTATATAATGTGTAACTCACCCCGTTACGGCGGAGGAGGAATCTATAATTTCTACTGTACATTCGTTTCCGATAATCAATTCTCGCCTTACATATTCTTGCATGAGTTTGGTCACTCGTTCGGTGGATTAGCTGATGAATATTACACCAGCGATGTAGCGTACAATGAATTTTACACTGCCGGACTTGAACCGGTTGAACCAAACATTACTCGCGTACTGGATACGAAAAATGTGAAGTGGAAAGAATATTTAGCAGATGGAATTGATGTTCCTACCAAATGGGAAAAAGAGAACTATGATAAAATGGATTTGACATGGCAAAAAGAAAGAAGGGAATTGAACAAGAAAATTGCTGAGCTGAAACGAAACCGTGTTCCTCAAAAAGATGTAGATGCGGTTCAGAATGAATACAACACGAAAGACAAACTTCACAGCGATGAAGTAGATCAATATTTAATGAAGAGCAAGTATTGGAATAAAGTTGGTGTGTTTGAAGGTGCGGGATATTCTTCAAACGGAATGTACCGCTCGATGCTTGATTGCCTAATGTTTAGCAAAGGTACAAAACCATTCTGCAAGATTTGCAAAGAACATGTCGGGAAAGTAATAAACCATTTCGCGGAGTGATGGAATAATTAATTCCGTTTGTATGTGTCTGAGCGCTATTTCATTTTCGTCAGATGTTGCGTTTATAGGATTTATTTTATAATTATCAAGAAGGGTTTGTATTTATCCGTCATTCGCATCCAAGATTAAGTATATAGATCAATATTAATGGTAGTGATAAGACGAAATTGGAATAATATTCCTATTACAACAATCTTATGTATATTTTTATTTATTACCACACCTAATTTTCTTGTTTGTCAAGCGCCCAACTTTCGAATTACTCATTACACCACTAACGACGGCCTCTCGCAAAACTATGTCTATTGCATATTTCAGGACAGCAAAGGTTTTATGTGGTTTGGAACACGGGATGGACTGAACAAATTTGATGGATATACCTTTACACACTACAAGCACAAACCATTCGATGAGAAAAGCATTTCCCATAATATAATCCGCTTTCTAATCGAGGACAAAGATGGAATGATTTGGATCGCAACAGGCGGAGGCGGTCTTTGCAGATACGATCGTTTCAAGAATGAGTTCATATCATTAATGCACAATCCGAACAATCCAAAGAACATTTGCGACAACTTTCTCCAGTGCCTATACCTGAACGATTCGCGAAAATTGTGGATCGGAACCAATAGTGGTCTGAGTGTGCTCGATATTCCAGCGTCTGAAAAGAAAATGAAAGCAAATCCGCGCTTACCTTTAGACAGTATATTCACTTTTATCAATTATCGACACGACCCATCTAACACAAATAGTCTTGGGAGTGATATTGTGAGCGGGATTGTTCAAGACCAGCTCGGAAATTTTCTCATTGCTACGAATTCTGTTATCGATCATTTCAACCCTGTCGCAAAAGAGTGGACACATTATTTTAGTCCACCTAAAGATAGTACGATAAGAGTGGTTTCCAATCCGGATACAATTGCATGGAGATTTAGTGCATCAAATAATTTTATAAAAGATAAGAATGAAGTTATTTTGCTGGGGGTACATGAATTTCTTTTGCGATTCGACGCTGAGAGTCAGACTTTTAAGATGCGTAAAAAAATTATCGATGGACCAATTCTTTGCGAAGATTGGTCTTCAAATTTCTGGACTGGAACTAAGGAACTATATGTCATTCCTAAGCGAACAATCACTAAGAAAAATTATAGATATGATAAGCTTCCAAAACCAATTCTGACTTCTAATGGGCTAATTTGTGGGACTGTAGATAAATTCGGTTCTGTTTGGATTGGAACAGATAAAGGTATTTATAAATTTGATCAACCATCTTCAGGGTTCAATCATATATCACGTTCGAGCAACGAGAATGAACGCAACGATTTCAATGTACGTGCACTGCTTGAAGATCAAGCCGGGAATGTATGGTTTGGGACTATGTATAATAGTTTGAGAATCCTTAATAGGAAGAGTGGTTTAATTGCCTCACCTTATAAGGGAATGGTTCCGACAAAACCAATGTCCGGAGAAAGAGTAGTAAATACCATATTAGAAGATGCGTTCGGTAATTATTGGTTTGGTACAAGAGCCGGGGTTTACTTAAAAGAAGATCAATCTAACTCCATTAAACGGATTCTCTATGGAGTGACGGATTACGGTGCAAGTATTTACGGGAATATTTTTTCACTTCTGATTGATCATCACGGAAGAATATGGTTTGGAGGGGCGAAGGGATATAAATCTGTTCTTCTAAAATACAATAAGGCTTCTAACATATTCGATAGTACGCCTTACCCGTTGAATGAAGTCCAACAAAAAAGTGGATCCGGAGTATGGAAATTTTTAGAAGACAGTAAGCATAGAATATGGATTGGGACAACGAACGGTGTCTTTCTTGTTGATGAACCTTCAGAAAAAATTACTCATTTCTTTTACAATGAAGAGGACCCTTCGAGTCTGAGTCATGATGAGACGTGGATGATCTTTGAAGATCATTCTGGCAACATCTGGATTGGAACGATGGGAGGAGGATTGAATTTGTGGCATCAACAAACGGGAAACTTCACTCACTTTATGGAAGAAAACGGACTTGCTGGCAACATTGTCTTCGGTATACTCGAAGATGAACAGAGCAATCTTTGGATCAGCACGAATAACGGAATTTCAAAATTCACTCCCAGCACAAAAGTTTTTCATAATTATTTAACTCCGGAAATTCGCAGCATTGGGCAATTCAACCACGCCTGTCTCAAGACAAAGGATGGATTCATGCTCTTCGGTGGACAGAATGGAATTATCCGATTCCATCCCGATAGCATTCGTGAAGATCGCTCACATGCGTCAATCATAGTTACTTCATTTTCAGTCTTAGGGAAAAAAATCAAAAGCGAAATAAATAACGGTGATGAGATATCAATTCCATATAAAGATAATTATTTCTCGATGGAGTTTGCAGCACTCGACTATCGTGATTCCCCCAAACTGCGATATGCATACAAGTTGGAAGGCGTGAACAACAATTGGATCAATGCGGGAACACAACGCTTTTGTTCATACTCAAACATATCTCCCGGAGATTATCTCTTTCGAATCAAAGCAACAAATAGCGATGGTGTGTGGAACGAAAAAGGCATTTCAATTATGATTCATATTATACCGCCAATATATTTGACTTCATGGTTCAAGTGGGGTGTTGGAGTATTGATGCTTATTCTAATTATTGGGTTGGTGTATTGGCGAATTGATTTTATTCATCGCAAAGAACTCAATAGGCGCCGTCTGATTGAATCCGAGCTTCAAGCCCTTCGTTTACAAATGAATCCTCATTTCATTTTTAATTCTTTGAATGCGATTCAAAACTTTGTGATCAATAGTGATGCTGAAAAAGCTACAGAATATCTTTCAAAGTTTGCACGCTTGATGCGTATGATTCTTGAGAATTCAAAACAGCAGACAATTCACTTGAAAGATGAAATCGAATTTCTCCATTTATATCTCGAAATAGAATCAGTACGCTTTGAAGAACGGTTCGATTATTCAATACAAGTCGACCCCGCCTTATCCGGTGATTTCTACATTCCTTCAATGCTTTTACAGCCATATATAGAAAATGCTATACGTCATGGACTCCTTCATAAAACAAGTCGCGGAAAGTTAACCATCAAACTCGTTTTACTCGATGACACAATAGTTGCAAGTATTATAGATGATGGTATTGGTAGAAAAAAGGCGATGGAGATCAAAGAAAGACAAGGACATTCTTACAAAGCTTTTGGAATGGAAATAACTCATGACCGCTTGAAAATATTAAACTCATTTCGAAAAAAAGAGATGAGGTTAAATATCATCGATCTGTATAATGAACATGGAGAACCAAATGGAACACAAATTGAAATTTCAATACCGATTTAATAGAACAATCAATATTTATCATTTAGTATGACACATAACAAACTGTACAACGCCCTCATTATTGAAGATGAAAAGAAAGCATCTGAATCGCTTCGCTATTTGTTGCAAGCAAATCATCATGAAATCAATGTTGTGAAAGTATGTGAATCTGTTTCTGGTTCACTTGATTTTCTAAAAAAAAATACAATTGATCTCGCATTCATGGATATTTGCATTCAAGATGGAACATCATTCGATATTCTATCACAACTTTCTTCTGTGGAATTCAAAATTATTTTTACTACTGCGCATGACGAATATGCACTTAGAGCCATAAAACTTTCTGCTTTGGATTATCTTTTAAAACCGATTGATGCCGAGGAACTGCGTACTGCAATACAAAAATTTATTAACGCACGATTTGATCATGATCAGCATAAACAGCAGCTGCATCTACTCTATGATCATCTTGTATCCTCTGAACAGGACAAGGGGATGGTCGCTATTCCGACTCTCGATGGATTCACTATTGTTCAAATTCAGGATATCATCCGATGTGAAGCGCAGAGTAATTATACTGAAGTATTTCTAAAAAATAAAATAAAGTTTACAACCTCCAGAACTTTGAAAGAATATGAAGAGCTTTTTACACCACACAATTTTTTTCGTATACACAATTCACATCTTATCAATCTTCATCATCTACGAAAATATGTAAGAGGAAAAGGAGGGTATGTTATACTCTCCGATGAAAAAGAACTTGAAGTCTCGGTCCGAAGAAAGGAAGGATTTCTGAATCGGTTGGGAATGTAAAGATTTTCTTCCCATTTATGTTTCTTTACTACATTGGTGTTGAAAATAGATTGTACGTCTAATCAACCAACTTCTACACTTACTCACCAAACACTGCAGTCACTCATTCCCGATTGAGACACGGTTCGCTGAACTATAAATTGTTCACAGAAAAAAATTGAATGATGATGCCAAATTCAAAAAGAAAAATTCGAACCGTTGTTATTGAAGATGAACGGAGAGCTAGAGCAACATTAGTGAAACTATTAGGAAAATATTGTCCCGAGGTTGAAGTTGCCGGTGAAGCTGATTCAGTTATTGAAGCAATCGAAATCATCAGACAAATCAAACCCAAGCTTGTATTCCTCGATATCGAACTAATCGGCGGAACTGGTTTCGATGTATTAGATAATATTAATCCATATGATTTCGCTGTTGTGTTTACAACAGCGTATGAGAAGTATGAAGAAATCGCCAAGCAGTATTCCAATAGTGTAATGATGTTCAAACCGCTAGGGATTGACGATGTTATTAGCCAAGTGAAGAAAATAATTTAGAAATGAAGCCGAACAAAACAGGATGTAATATTCACTACAATGGCAGATAAACATGAAAGTATGTTTAAATGAATTTAAGCCAAGGATCCATGCATATTATTTCTGGATTATGAATATCATCTAGAAAACATTTTATATTAATAGGGATATCCAAATGAAATTCAAGTCAGCATTATTTTTCCTTTTTGCATTAGCCCTATCATTACCACAAAAATTTTTAGCACAAGATCAAAATTCTATTCAATGGGGTATTCACCCAAGCTTTGGGCTCACCTACACGAATCTTAGCCAGCGGGCAAATGAAAGCGAAAATCTTGAACTGCTTTTGAATCTAAGAGCAAATCTCAATTTTCCGGGAGAGAGCTTTCAATTTGACTCAGATTTTTTTCTTCAATTTGGACAGATAGTTGCGGCAAAAGAACGTCCGCAAAAAACACAGGATAATTTTATTCTAAATTTAATGCCATCTATAAGATTGATGGAATCTCCGACCATCAGATTATTTTGGCAAACTAAAGCAGAGACACAATTAAAAGAAGGATATGTCGGAGATCAAGAAGCCGGCTTTTTTGATCCCCTATTTTTAACTCATACATTATTCGTTGGTAACAAAAATCATTTGATTACTCAAACAGAAGATCAAAGCTTTGTGATTGTTTACGGTATTGGTTATTCATTCCAACAGATAATAAAAAAGAATTATCAGCTTACGAGCGAAACTCATCCGAGCAGTGATGCCGAATATATTGACGGACCAACAGCCGTATTCAATTTAACATTTTCTAAAAAATTCAATGATCTTGTAGATGCAAGCGCCTCATTGAATTCTTTATTACTGGCGAAAAAAGATTTTTTCAAGAGCACCTCAAATTCCAGATTTAGCTCGCTTCTGTTAGTTAATCTAAATATTGGTTTATTCTCTATTCAATACACTAACAGACTGCTCTATGATGAAGAGATATCAAACAAGCGGAGTTTGAACCAATCGCTTGTATTAGGAATGAAGTTCGATTTATAAAGTTATTAACTATTAATATTAGGAGGAGCAAATGTCTTTTCGTTTAAAAATATTTGTATCAATCACTTTAATATTTCTTTTTGCAGATATATCGATAGCAAAAGGAAGATGTTATAGTCACAGTAATTGTTGGGGAGATGGGAATTGTGGAGGTTGCTCAGAGTTTCGGACTTGTTATGGAAGTGGGACATCTACTGCTGTTGTATGTAACATGAGATGGTGTGATAATGCAAAAGTACAATGTGTTTTTGTTATTAAGAATGGAAAAATTATATCATCAGAAGGTACTATAAGTGAGAAGGAAAAAAAAATAATGCAGGTTATTATCGAAATTCAGAACTCTCTTTTGAAAAAAAATATTTTATCTGTTTCTGAATTAGATAAAAGTCAAAGGCAGTATTCTGAAAAGATAAAAAAAATATATGGGGACAATTGTACTGTAACAAGCGAGCCATCAGAAGAATGTTTTGAAATAGATGAAAATAAAATATCAAAGGAGATTAAATCTAAATTACAAACAGTGATTGATAAGAAAATGAAAGAAGTAAAAAAGGATGTGAAGAAAGACAATAAATAACTTGCCAAGACACAACGAACTCAAAGGACCGAAAGATTAATGATTTTTCATACGCGGGGCGGCTAGATCAATCTCTTATGCTGGCAGTAACGTTCGACTTGAAAAACATATTTTATCAATTTATTTAGGAGGAAGTATGCAAAAGCATCAAAAAGTACTAGCAAAATTATTGTTACTGATTTTATTTGCGATCCATTTTAATTTCTTTGCACAGACGGGCAATTGTCCTACGTGTCCACCCAACACAAATACTAGCGCAATCGTAAAAGAATATTTTGATAGCGGGACTTACTCTTTTGATCTAAATGGAGCACCGGCAAATCAAACACCTCATTTCCAAAGCGCTCCAAACCCTTACATGAGCAACGGTTCATATGCGGTTACTAGTCAAAGCGCATCATTTTGGAATCCACAGTGGTCTTTGATTAATGATAATACTCCAAACTCAAATAATTATTACTTGCTCTGCGATGGCAATACTAGTGGGCCGACATACTTATTTAGAAAAACGAATGTTCCAGTAGTTCAAGGGCGCACCTATATTTTTTGTGCGTGGCTTGGAAATGTTACCTCTAAGAATATAACTGTTAACGACCCTCATACTAATCATATACTCCCAAAATTTGAAATGAGAATAAATGGCCAAATAGATGGCTCACCATTAACGCTTAATAACGGAGAGTTTTGGAAATCGAAATCGCTCACATGGGTAGCTAATACATCCCTAGCGACCTTAGAAATAATAATGACATCTACTGGTGCGATTGGCAATGACGTTGCGCTTGATGACATCACCTTTACAGAATGTAAGCCGAATATTCCATGTAGATGTACGTTAACTCCCGTAAAGGCAAGTTGGTATGGTGCAAACGGTTTAACGAACAACACAAACTTGACTTGTGGTAATCCAATTAAGGTCGGCAACGTATGTGTATGCCAACCCATCAAAGTTCAGTTTAATTACACATGCGAAGGAACCGATTGTGCTACAACTAGTTCTTGGGTGGTGAATGGTCCCAATGGTTTCCATGTTGGACCGACGACCGCAAGTGGTGGCATATTAAACGCAAGTTTTATTCCAACCGAAGCTGGCTTGTACACAGTTCTAGCAAAAGTAAAATGTGGCACAACTGAATGTGAGTGTAAAATACTTATTTCAGTTGATAGAATAATTCAATGTAAATCAGTTTTACTAGAACATGAAACACTATCACCGAATAAGTAATTTTATTAAGTTCAAGTACTTTTCCTTAAAGGTCGAGCATCTCTCGACCTTTTTTATTTTAAGGTAACTCTATTTGTTTCCTCGCTTCAAAAACCTATTTTACAAAAATTAATATTGGAATGCAGTGAATGAAAATATTCTATCTCAACAATCCCGCCTCGGGAAATAAAAACGGCGCTAAATATTTTCCGTTGATCAAGAAAGAATTTGATAAGCAGAGAATTGAGCACGAAGCAGTTCAAACCGAATACGCCGGACATGGAACGGAAATAGTTTCAAGTATTGATTTTGAAAATTACGACGCGCTTGTAGTTTCCGGCGGTGATGGAACTTTGTTCGAAACAATTAACGGATACTATGCGAATAAATCAGCCAAAAGAATTCCTGTAGGTGTAATTCCAATTGGAAGAGGAAATGCTTTTGCCCGCGACATTGATCTCCATCCTGAAAACTGGAAAGAGGCTGTTAAAGCTGTAGCAGTTGGCAAAACAAAATTTGTTGACGTTGGATTATTCAAAACAAACAACAAACAATTTTACTTTATAAACATATTAGGTTTTGGTTTTGTAACAGATGTAGCGAAAACTGCTTTTAAGCTAAGAATACTAGGGCATCTATCATACATACTCGGAGTTTTATACCGCACAATTTCGCTGAAAGCCTATAAGTTGAAAATTGAGATTGATGGAAAAGTGTTGGAAAGAGAAAATGTATTCGCGGAAATTTCAAACACGCGCTATACCGGAAAGGATTTCTTAATGGCGCCATCAGCAATTCTAAACGATGGATTGCTTGATATAACTTTATTGAACAAAGTTTCGAGGATTAGACTTTTGCAAGCACTGCCCAAAATATTTACCGGCGAACACGTTAAGATGAAAGAAGTGGAATGTTTCAAAGCAAAGCATATAAAAATAGAAACAGAACCAAGAAAGCTGCTTACGCCGGATGGACAGTTAATGGAATCAACCCCAATTGAGATAGAGTGCATGAATAACGCAATAGAAGTATTTGCAAAATAGGTTGCTGTTTTTTGCACAAGGAGAAACTATGAGGAAGAAGTCTTTAGTTTACTTAACAATTTTGATTGGTTTAACATTCTCCAAAAACATTTATGCTCAAAATATCGGCGATCAAGTTGATGTAAGTTTGGATTTTCAAAAGCTGGAATCAACTTACTTTGTTGGAAATAGAATAAGCGACTTTAACGCAACAACCGGCTCCGGTTCTTTAGAGTGGCGGCGATACGTAAGACAGCCAAGTCTCTCGTTTAATAAAATTGATCTTGGCTTTGTCCCATCTAAAAGTAATGAGTTTCCAGCTTCCGCTTTTGATGAAAATCCAATATTGCCTTTTGAAATAAATTTTGTCTCACCAAGAACTGTTAGAATCCGGCTTTCAACTCGCGCAGTTCCGTTTGACAACCAACCATCTCCAATGCTTGTCGGTGAAGTACCAAAAGATGATTCATGGAAAGTAATTCAAAACGATAGTATTGTTATCTATAAAAGCGGTTATGGAGTTTTGAAAATCATAAAGTCGCCATGGCATATAGAGCTGTATGATACAAATGGAAAATTGTTAACACGAACCAACAACATAAACGATTCAAAATCTTTCACACCGCATATTCCATTTTCATTTATTCGCCGCTCAAGTGATTTGGGCAGAACAACTGCCGCCAGCCTTCAACTTTCTTACGATGAAAAAATTTATGGATGCGGCGAGTCATTTACTCGCCTAAATAAACGAGGACAAAAAATAATTCTCTATACTCGTGATGCAAATGGAGTTCAGAACACACGTATGTACAAACCAATTCCATTTTTCTTAAGCAGCAATGGTTATGGAATGTTTGTGCACACCAGCACTCCGGTAACTTTCGATTTTGGCCAATCGTATGATCAATCAAATATTATTTATACAGGAGATGAAACACTCGATCTGTTTGTATTTGTAGGCGAGCCAAAAGAAATTCTCTCGGAATACACTGCGATTACTGGACGAAGTCCGGTGCCGCCGCTTTGGTCATTCGGATTATGGATGAGCCGAATTACATATAAAGCAGAAGATGAAGTTCGGGAAGTCGCAAACAAGTTGAGAGAGCACAAAATTCCAAGCGATGTTCTTCATTTAGATACAGGCTGGTTCGAAACAGATTGGCAGTGCGATTACAAATTTTCAAAATCGCGTTTTAATGATGAAGCCAAAATGATTTCCGATCTCGATAAGCAAGGCTTCAAGATAAGTCTTTGGCAGATGACATATTTTTCAAGCAAGAATCCGATATACAAAACGTTGGTTGATTCCGGTTTCGTAGTTAAAAATGAAGGAGGAGCTCTTCCTTATGAAGATGCTGTAATAGATTTCAGCAATCCGAAAGCTGTTAAGTATTACAAAGGCCTTTTGGGCAATCTTTTAAAACTTGGTGTGGGCGCCATCAAAGCAGATTTTGGTGAAGATGCACCACTTCATGGAATTTATGCTTCCGGGCGCACCGGATTTTACGAACATAATCTTTATCCTTTACGTTATAACAAAGCCGTGAGTGAAATTACTAAAGAGATTACCGGAGAAAATATTATTTGGGGAAGAAGTGCTTGGGCGGGAAGCCAGCGCTATCCACTTCATTGGGGCGGCGATGCTGAAAATACAAACTCGGCAATGGCGGCAACACTTCGCGGTGGTCTCTCTTTTGGCTTATCCGGATTTACATATTGGAGCCATGATGTAGGCGGGTTTGTAGAAACAGCCCCGCGAGATTTATACAAAAGATGGCTCGCATTTGGCGTACTAACATCACACACACGTTGCCATGGTCAGCCACCGCGCGAGCCTTGGACTTACGATGAAGAATTTGAAAATGATTTCAGAAGAGCTGTAGAATTAAAATATTCATTGATGCCATACATTTATGCTCAATCAAAAAAATCTTCTGAACAAGGCTGGCCTATGCTTCGCACACTTTTCTTTGAATATCCGAATGATCCAACCGCTTGGTTAATTGAAGATGAATATATGTTTGGTTCTGATTTCCTTGTTGCACCTTTGTTTGAGGAAAACACTAAACGAAAAGTTTATCTGCCTGAAGGAAAATGGATTGATTATCAAACGAAAAAAAATTATCAAGGATTGGGTTGGCATCAAATTGAAGCTGGGAAAATTCCAATTATTCTGTTGGTTAAAGATCATTCCGTTATTCCACATATAGCAGTCGCTCAAAGTACATCCTTAATGGATTGGAAGAATATTGAGCTGCGTGTCTTTTCGTCTGATAAATCTACTATCGAAGGATTGTTTGCTTTACCAAATGATGAGCTAAGAGAAATCAAAATAGTTTCTACAAGTCGTGGTTATGAAATAAAGCCAGACCCGTACAAACAAAAAATTACTTGGACGATAGAATAATTAATTGAAGTTACGCACTTTGTGATTTCTTGGTTTCTTTGTGACAAAAGAAAACATAAAAAAGTGAGCCACAAAAGCACCAAGTCACCAAGTTTCAATAAGGAAAATTCATGAAACTCACCTCATACGTAACTTCAGAAATTAAAGAATTCACAGACAAAGACGTTTAACTAAACCCTAATTACCGCCGGAAAGAATGAGAGCAATCTTTTTTCCGGCAAATTTTTCTTTGTTTCCCCAAAACCACAGTGAGTAAACTGCTTATACCTGATGGACGGTAGAAGGAATCAACCCTAAATGAAATTGAATGTATTCCACTTGTGATATAAGTATTTGCAAAACAGCACGGGATTCTTTTTCTTGGGACAACAAATGGGAAAGA
>CAZEDR010000020.1:0-21776 GCA_964510975.1 uncultured Melioribacter sp.
AACTAGATGGAGTTGGAAACATTTATGTTTTTGGTAGCAGTAATGGCGGACTATCTACACAAATGGATTATGCGACGATTAAGTATAATCCGGAAGGCGCTAAAATTTGGGAAGCAAGATATAATGCGTCTGGCGGCAATACTGAAGAAGCGCACGCAATGGTGATTGACGCAAAAGGGGATATATATGTAACCGGTAATAGCGCAGGTCCAACAGGGCGAGATTATGCAACGATAAAATATAATTCATCTGGTGTAGAACAATGGGTTATGAGATACAACGGAACCGGAAATGCATACGATGATGCCTTGTCTATAGCAGTTAATTCTGCGGGACAAGTTGCAATTACAGGCAGCAGTCCGGGTGCAACTTCTGCAACAGATTATGCCACGGTTAAGTATTCTCAAACAACAACTGATATAGAATCAAATAAAGAGATACCGATAGGTTTCGAACTTTCACAAAATTATCCAAATCCATTTAATCCCGAAACGACAATAGGCTACAAACTGCAAGCACCAAGCAACATAAGCTTAAAAATTTATGATGTTTTAGGAAATGAAGTTGCAACTTTAGTTAACGAATTCAAACAACCTGGAGTTTACAACTCTACGTTCCTCGCCTCGCCAGACGCGAGTCGGAGCGGGTATTCTTCACTCGCTTCCGGCGTTTATTTCTACACTCTGAAAACGAATGGCTTTACATCAACAAAAAAAATGATACTAAGTAAGTAATTTCATAAAATCCTCAATTCGAGTTTGTTCACTTTTGTGCAGCATGCGGAATTGAGGAAAGTAATTTAAACTCATTTTCTGCTTTTCTTGTTAAACTATTGTCCTTAACTTAATAATAGGAAATATACACCAACCCTGAAAATAAAATTATAAAACAGGGGATCATTATGAAAAAGTATACTATACTTTTTCTCTTTTGTATTTCTTCATTCCTCAATGCAAAAGTTTGGCGTGCATATAGTACTAACAACCTTCCGGCAATTATTAATAATGTCTCACCGGGCGATACGGTTCTTTTCATAAATGGAACATGGCAAGACCAATATATCTACTTCAAAGCAAAAGGAACTCAAGCAAAACCAATTGTAGTAAAAGCAGAAACACCGGGCAAAGTTATAGTAAAAGGGAACTCAAGATTTAGAATTACGGGAGAACATCTAATAATCAGCGGATTCTATTTTAAGGATGGGTATATAATTCCCACTTCTGAAAGCGACTTTATCTTAGAAATCGGCTTCAAAGATTTAGTAGGCGGTGAATGGATAACAGGAAATAATATTAGATTAACAGAATGTGCTATTGAGAATTACAACCCGCCGGATAGTTCACAACACCATTTTTGGGTTGTACTGCGCGGCAACAATAACCGAGTAGATCATTGTTTCTTCAAAGGTAAAAAGCATTTTGGAAATATGTTTGTTGTTGCCGGAAATATTGAAGACCACCACAATAGAATTGATTCTAATTATTTCGGTCCCCGTCCCCCGAATGTTATTAACGGGCAGCTTATAAATGGTGCAGATATTATTATGGTTGGATACGCAACTGATACCGGAGGAAGCAGCAACACAATTGAATACAACTACTTTGAAGAATGCAACGGGGAAGATGAAATTATTTCCAATAAATCCAACGATAATATTTACCGCAATAATGTTTTTGCGAGATGCACGGGATTTATATCGTTAAGATGGGGCAAGCGGGCAATTGTTGAAGGAAATTATTTCTTCGGGCAGCACAACATCTCCGGCGGCATCTCTATTCTTAGCGAGAACCACAAAATTTATAATAACTATTTCGAATCGCTTCAAGGTAACCCAGCTGTTTATTTACTTAGTGGGGATTTTGCTTTTCCCGCAACCGGAAGTTTTCCGCAGGTAAAAAATGTAGAGATAGTTCACAATACGTTTGTGAATAATCAAATCAATTTTCATATTGGAAGAAATTATTTAGTTGATCCGTCTTTACCTCCTAAGCCCCCTTTAAATTGTTTGATAGCTAATAACATTGTTTACCGCTCTTATTATGATTCTTCAAATCCTTACATATTTATTGAACGCGAGCCGATAAATCTTGTATGGGAAAAAAATATAATGTTCGGAAGCCCGATTGGAGCTAAACCGGCGCAGGGTGTTGATGAAGTAAATCCAAAACTAAAGCAAGCTTATCCGGATTTTTTATGGCGGCTCGACTCTAACAGTCCGGCAATTAATTCATCATCAAGAAGTTTTTCTTATGTTGTTGATGATTTTGACGGACAACTGCGAAACGGTAATCATGATATAGGTTGTGACGAATATTCTACTTCTCCAATTATGCGTGCACCAATTGATAAAAAGAAAACCGGACCGCGTTGGATGCATGAATTGTCGACTTGTGTTAATGAAGAACCTGAAATTAAAACGGAATTTGTTTTGTTTCAGAATTACCCGAACCCGTTCAATCCAAGTACAGTTATTTGTTATCGGTTATCAGTTTTCAGCAAAGTCAGTCTAAAAGTTTATGATCTTCTCGGTAAGGAAGTTGCTACACTTGTTAATGAAGAACAACAACCAGGAGTTTATTATTCTCAATTCTCAATTCGTAACATGCCTGCAAACATGCAAGACTCTCAATTATCAAGCGGAGTATATTTTTATAGATTAAGTGCTGGCGGTAAATCAACAACTAAAAAACTTATTCTTATTAGGTGATACGATGAAAACAAAAATATTTGCTTCGGTTTTCTTTTGTTTGGTTTTATTATCAAACGTGTCCTGTCATATTAAAAGTGCCTACAGTTCTGTTTATGATTCACTTACCTTTAAAGGTTTGATACGAACCTATCTTATACACGTTCCGCCGGGATATATTAACACAACACCAACTTCTTTGATAATTGCTTTGCACGGAGGATTCGGAAGTGCGTTGAATATCGAAGACCAATCTAAACTAAGTCTTAAGTCCGACAGGGCAAATTTTATTGTTGTTTATCCCGAAGGAATTAAAGTATTGGGGGTTAGAACCTGGAATGCGGGCGGGTGTTGCGGCACAGCAGAATCATTTAACATTGACGATGTTGGTTTCATTGATGCTCTAATCAAAAAACTTTCCACCGAATATAACATTGATCAAAAAAAAATTTTTGCAACAGGAATTTCAAACGGCGGAATGATGAGCTACCGTTTAGCAAACGATCTTGCAAATAAAATTGCTGCTATTGCCCCGGTTGCAGCTACAATGGTAATCAAAACAGTCACTAGTCCATCGCGCCCGGTTCCCATCATTCATTTTCATTCATTCAACGATAAAAACGTTCCATACTTGGGCGGTGTTGGAAGTGGTGTAAGCGGGCATTACAATCCTCCGCTGGATTCTGTGTTTAATGTATGGATGAATGTGAATAGCTGTGTGAAAAGAGATACTATTAAAAACAATCAAGATTATTTGTTTGTTAAATGGAGTAGTTGCAATAAAAATTCCGAGATTCATTTTTATATGACACATGACGGCGGACATTCATGGCCCGGCGGTGGAAAATATTTGCCCGGAGATGAGCCGTCAAGAGTTATTAATGCAGATGATTTGATGTGGGATTTTTTTCAAGCACACCCAATGCAGGATGGCCCTACCGATGCTGTAAAAGAAAACACAATCCCAATCGAATACTATTTATACCAAAATTATCCAAATCCTTTCAACCCGTCTACAGTAATTAATTACCAGTTGCCTGCCGCTTGTTATGTCTCGCTAAAAGTTTTTGATGTTTTAGGGAATGAAGTTGCAACGTTGGTTAATGAATTTAAACAGCCTGGAGTTTACAACTCTTCGTTCTATACTCTTCGTTCTTCACTCTCTTCCGGCGTTTATTTCTACACTATGAAAGCGGGAAATTTTTCTTCAACTAAGAAAATGATTTTGATGAGATGACTAGGTAAAAAACTGAGTGATAATTTTAAAAGCCGGAACAATTTTTCCGGCTTTACTTTTTTATGTAAGACTCCTCTGGAATGGGATTTTTGTCGTTCGATGTTTCATTCGGGTCTGTTGATATAATCAGCAAGCCATTTGAAATGGCCCTTTCTTTTCCATCGGAAGGAATATTGACAACCGAATCTCGTACAACCATAGTTGTAGAACCGCCACCATCTAAATTCAAACCGTAATGAACGCCAATCTTAATCATTAAATCCGCGAGTTCATGCAAAGTCATTCCAACGCTGTGGGTTTGCCTTCCATCAACAGCAACCAGATAAAGCTTGGTGCTGTCTTGAGAAAACCCTACTGCTGTTCTTGGATGACGCAATAACGCATGTCCCGGTTTGTTTTCTTTCAGATAGCTTTGATCAACATAATCCTTTCCCTTGTTAACGACTTGAATAAATCCACCAATAGCTTCTTTGGTTCTTGGAATAGCCGGAGAAATCTCGTTAATAATTTTTAATGTGTCACCAATATTCAAGTGCTTTGTGAATGTTATTGCTGGCCCTTCTGTTGAAATTACTGCATAAGTCGTATCGGGAATGAGCATGTTTCCCATGCCAATCTGGATATTTCTAACAATACACTTTACCGTATCGTTTACAATCCACTGATTAATGCGCTGAACCAAAACTTCTCTGCCGGAAGAATTGGTTCCGGTTGATTCACCAAAGTAGCGGTTTATTAAAACTAGTTGGTTGGCTCTTCTAGTTATATTTACACCATCAAGATTATATGAAGAACTTCCTTTTAATATTTTGCCCGAGTACTTAATAGAATTCATGATTGGTTTGTTGTTCACATCAAAAGCAATAATTGTACGTGCAATTGGAGGAGATATTATCTGCCCGTTTCGTACTTGAATATTTGTTGGAATTCCACCGGCGTGATAAAAATCTCCGTTTGTTGCAGCAATTACTTTGTGTCCGGCAAAACTGTTTTGCTTCGCCATCATGGAAGTTTGCTCATTACCTTTAATAAGATTGGCTGCTTTAAAAGATTCAATTTTGATGTGTGGATTCTTCAAATCGATTTCCAAAACATGAATTGACCAGGGTATGGACTTCTCCAGTAATTTAGAATACTTAATTCCCTTGCTAATAAAGTCGGAAGAAATCGTATCATATTTAACTTGGGCGAATAGGTGGATGGACGCGAGTGTCAAAATTAGGAAGTATTTTTTCATGCTGGTTAAAGTTTATGTGAAAGATTTTTTTCAAAATTAAAGATGATATTCGAATAATCCTATTGCTCGAAATGCAGCGCCGTAGATTATCGTTAAAAAAACAGCTTTTGAAGTTTTACATCATGGAATTATTTAGCAACGAGAATTGTTTTTATGTAAAGGAAAATGTGTGGAAAGAGTACTTTGCTTATCCTATCTTTCAAACATAACAAATCACAAATTCAGCCATATTTTAATTAATAAAGATTGGAAAGAGCATGAAAGCGAAATTTTTAGTTTTGTTCTTGCTGGCAATAGTTAGCTTAACCGCGCAAGTAGAACTACCGCGACTGAGCCCGAATGCATCGGCATCGCAGACAGTTGGATATACCAACATCACAATTAATTATTGCCGTCCGGCCGTGCATGGAAGAAAAATATGGGGCGAGCTCGTTCCATATAACAAAGTATGGAGAACCGGCGCTAACGAAGCTACAACTATTCAATTCACTACTGATGTTACTGTAGAAGGAAACAAAATTCCGGCCGGAAAATATTCATTATTCACGATTCCAATGGAAAGCGAATGGACAATTATTCTAAATAAAATTGATAAACAATGGGGTGCGTTTACTTACAAAGAAGAGCATGACCTAATTCGCTTCAAAGCCAAGCCAGCACAAAGCACTTTTGCAGAAAATTTATGTTTTTCTTTCGATAATCTAACCGATGCATCCGCATCTGTTTTTGTTCGTTGGGAAAATCTAAAAATATCTTTTAAAGTTGAGGTTGATTTAACAAGCCAGGTATATGCAAAAATTAAAGAAGCAATTGCAGCTAAACCGGATAATTGGCAGAATTACTCACAAGCAGCAAATTATGCGGCCGAAAATAATTTGTATGGCGATGAGCCGCTTCAGTGGGTTGAAAAAGCAACTTCTCTCGGCGGTGGTTATTATCCATATTTTGTAAAAGCAAAATTGATGCTCAAAAAGAATAATACCAATGAAGCTCTGAAAGCTTTGGAAAAATGCCGAGAAGTTGGAAGAACTGATAAAAATTGGGATTCTTTTGTTTCTCAAGTTGATTTCTTAGAGAAGCAGATAAAATCGAAGTAAGGTGCAATCCGGTTATTACGATTAAATGGCGAGTTGATGAAAAAATTTGAAATTCCAGAATTCTACAAAAGTTCTATAATCTCCAAAATTAAAGAACAGAGAAAATTAGAAGACCCACGCAAGCAAGATTTCAAACCAACCGAATTGGACTTTGGTCCAATTCGTTTTTTAATTGCCCGCCATTTTGGTTTTTGTTACGGCGTAGAAAACGCGATTGAAATTGCTTACAAAACCATAAATGAAAACCCGGGTAAGCGAATTTATTTGTTGAGCGAGATGATTCACAACCCGGCGGTAAACGAAGATCTGCAAGGCAGTGGAATTAATTTTATAATGGATAATTATGGACTGCAATTAATTCCATGGAGCGAGATTTCCGGAGATGATGTAGTAATCATTCCTGCATTCGGCACTACGCTGGAAATTGAAGAACTACTTAAGCAAAAAGGAATTGATACCGTTAAGTATAACACTACTTGCCCATTTGTTGAAAAGGTCTGGAATAGAGCCTTGGCTTTAGGGCAAAATAATTATACAGTCGTCATTCATGGTAAATTCCAGCATGAGGAAACCCGCGCTACATTTTCTCATTCAAATCAAAATGCGACTTCACTAATTATTCGCAACATGGATGAAGCCAAAATTTTAGCGCGTGCAATCCTAGGGGAACTTTCTGCAAATCAGTTTGGTGAATACTTTTCCGGAAAATACTCGGCCGGATTTAATGTAGAAAATGATTTACAGAGAATTGGGGTTGTAAACCAAACTACAATGCTTGCGACAGAAACTCAAGAAATTGCGGATTACCTACGCGAGACAATGATCAAAAGATTTGGTGAAGAGGAGATTAAAGAGCATTTTGCGGATACACGGGACACGCTATGTTATGCGACAAACGATAATCAAACCGCAACAGTTGCTTTAATGAATGAAGATGCTGATTTGGCAATTGTTGTTGGCGGGTACAACAGTTCAAATACATCGCACTTGGTTGAATTGTTGGAAGATAAGTTCACAACCTACTTTATTTCTGATGCGGATAAAATCATTTCAAAAGAAGAGATAGCGCATTTCAATCTTCACACTAGCACAGAAGTCTACTCAAAAAACTTTTTACCGGAAAAAGAACAAATTACAATTGCACTTACGTCAGGTGCTTCTTGTCCGGATTCTATAGTTGACTCCGTATTGAATAAAATTTTGTTTTACTTTGAGGGAAGTGAAAATTTCGAAACGACGCGGAGTTTATAAAAAGAAAGAGCTGTTCTTTGGCGAGGAGGCCCACTCCAACATCGAACTAAAGAAACCAACAGAAAACTTTAGCATCAACATTGAATTTTTTTAAGAACAGCTCCTTTTGAGAATTAGTTGGAAGCTAGATTTATGTTTTCTAATCTGTCTATAATTGCTCTAAAAGTCTTTTCCGGATACTCCTTGTCTTCAAATTTCATATCGCTAAAAAGTGAATAATTTGAATAAAACAGTCTTGCAAGCTGAGCTCTATATCTGATAAGCGGTGTATCGCCATCAATTGCCAGAGAGCTTAATTTATCTTCTACTTTTTCGAAATTAAATTCCGGATAACGCGATTTCAATTCCATACTAATTAGAATTGCAGATTCCACAACTCCGGTATTTTCGCAGTTCATTGCTACGATGAAGTTATTTACGGTTTGCTCTACCTTTTTTTTATCGGTTCCAGAAGTAGCTGCAAATAAAGTTGAAGATAATGCCAACGTGCTAATCACTATCGCCAACGTAAAAATTCTTAATACTTTCATATAACACCTTTCTGATTATTGTTTAGTTCGATCATTATATTTCAACTTGAGTGCCAAGGTTTTGTACGCCGCAAATGTTTTTGTTTTGAGTTGTTTGGGTAGGAAATACATTATTTGTTCAAGAAAAGGGATGCCACAAAATTGCAAGCAAATAATTATTTCCAATTAAAGAATAGGGTTTCTCTTGAGATTTACCGGTTACTTTTTGTGGCTCTTTGCTTAAATGTGGCACCACTTTAAGTGGATAAGTCTGTCTTCCTACTCAATCTGTTATTGAGTGCTCTTCTGCTTAGCCCAAGCATATCAGCCGCAATACTTTGGTTCCCTTCGGCACGTTTTAATGCTTCTGCAATTAAAGAATCTTCAGCTTCCTTCAATGTTGGTAAGTGATCCGTAAAAACAATTCCCTCTTCCGAAGAAATGAATTCTGTAGAAAAATTTTCCTCACGAAAAATTTTATCTCTAATTGGACCCAACGACATTACTCCGGAGCTGTGCACGCTTACCGCGTCGAAAATAATTCCTTCAAGCTCGCGGATATTTCCCGGAAAGCTATAATTAAACAGAAGAGTATAGAGTTCTTTAGGTGGAGTGGGTCTCTTCTTGCCAAGCTGCTGGCTGGCTTTTTCCATAAAATGATTTATTAGTAATTGAATATCTCCTTTGCGGTCTTTCAATGGAGGAATATGTATGTGGTGAGTTTGCAGTCTGTAATACAAATCTTTACGGAAAGCATTACCCTCTTTCATCGAATCGATATTTTTATTCGTTGCACAAATAATTCTTACATCTGCAAGTTTAGCTATATCGGAACCAAGTGGAAAATATTTTCCATCTTGAATTAAGCGAAGCAGTTTAACTTGAGATTCCAAACTAAGGTCGCCAATCTCATCGAGAAAAAGAGTTCCACCTTCTGCTTGTTCAATTAATCCTTTTCGTTCTGTGTCCGCGCCGGTAAATGCTCCTTTTTTATGACCGAAAAGAGTATCGGAGAATAAAGTATCATCTACTCCAGCAACATTAAGAGGAACAAGATTCCCGCTTCTGTTGCTTAAACTGTGAATTGCGGAAGCGATAAGTTCTTTGCCAACCCCGGTTTCTCCGGTAACCAAAACGGGAAGAGATGTACGTGCAATTGCTTCGATGTATTTAAAAATTGCCCGCATAGAAGAACTTTTAGTGATGATGTGGGCAAATGCTTCCGGGTGCTTTAATTTGTCGCGTAGCAAATAATCTTTTAGCCGAATATTTTCATCGCGTGTATCTTTAAGATCTAATCCACCGCGAATTGTTGTAACCAGGCGGGCATCGTCAACCGGTTTTAAAATGTAATTGAAAGCTCCGGCCTTAATACATTGAACGGCGCTTTCAACATCATTAACTGCAGTTAGGATAACAACAGGAGTGCGCGGATATTTTTCTACAATTTGCGGAAGCAATTCCATTCCGCTTATGATCGGCATGTTTATATCTAAAACAATCACACTAAATTCTTCTTGGGCAAGCAAATCCATTACTGTTGTACTGTCGCAAACGGTTTTAACATTCGTTATTCCATTGGAAACTAAAACATTCTCCGCACTGAATAGAAAGGCTTGCTCATCATCAACGAATAAAATTGGTTGGTTCGGATATAGTGCTGCCGCCATTGAGTCCTCAATCG
Organism: uncultured Melioribacter sp.; assembly: GCA_964510975.1. GTDB lineage: Bacteria > Bacteroidota > Ignavibacteria > Ignavibacteriales > Melioribacteraceae > Stygiobacter. Next base: position 9,702 of record CAZEDR010000020.1, read on the forward strand.
TAATTTAATATTAATTCACAGAGTGTTCCTTTACCCGGATTGCTTTTTATAGTAAGCTCTCCGCCGTGACTCTTAATAATGTTGTAAGAAATATAAAGCCCCAAACCCGTTCCACCAGAACTTCGTTTGGTGGTAAAAAAGGGATCAAAAATATAACGAAGGTTTTCTTCGCTTATTCCGCCCCCTTCATCTTCAACTATAACTTTAATTCGCTTTGCTTTTTTTTCATCATTTACAGAAATAGATATTTTTTGATTTTTGTTCTGCAAAGATTCGCAAGAGTTGGTAATTAGATTTATCAAAACTTGTTCAAGTTGCTGCTGATTTCCTTTTATGAGTGGAGCTAGATTGTCGTAAACAATTCTAAAATAGTTTGTAGAATTTTTGATTTTGTTTCCGGTTATTAAAACGGCGCCTTCAATTACCGTGTTAATGTTTACGTCTTGATTAAGATCGCCGGGATCTTTCTTGGCGTAGTCGGTTAAACTCTTTGTAATTCCACGAACCCGCATTACACCTTCGATAATACCTTGAAGCGACTGAAGAATTTTTTCCTTCGATTTTGAGAATGGAATTCCGGCTAATGCAAAATCGCCATTCTGCCCATAGTATTCTTTTAGAATAGGATACGCATCAATAAAAACTTTTTGAAGAAACTGCGCGTTAAGCAAGATGAAATTATTTGGGTTGTTGACTTCGTGAGCAATACCGCCAACCATTGTTCCAAGCGCAACCATTTTATCGGCTTGAATCAATTGTTTCTGCTTAATTGAATTTAATTCTTCCGCTTTTTTTAATTCCGTTATGTCGGTTATTAGTCCATCATAAGAAATTAATTTACCTAAGAAGTCTTTAGAGAGAACAATTGTGTTTTTCACCCATCGTATGCTTCCATCGCGATGAGTGATGCGATGTTCAACTGGCGGCGTATCAATTCCGGCAGACGCTTCTCTAGCTTGCTTAAGAACAGCTTCCTTATCGTCATCATAAACCATGCGGTACCACAAGTCGGGGTCTTCGTCATGATCTCTCGACGTATATCCGGTAACGTTTACGCAGCCGGGACCGTGGTAAGTTTCAATTGCAACGCCGTCATGAAGTTTTACTGTATAAATGTAGTCCGTAAGATAATGAAGCAGTCTGTTTAGCCGTCTGTCACCTTCTTCAGTTGTAATTCTAATCTTCGCCATAATATTTTCTTTCTATACTAACCGGTTGTGTGAGTTAGATTATTAAAATTGTCAAAAGGAAATTAAAAGCAATTGTTCGAAAATTTATCTGCGGAAATCATGTTAGATCAGTTCAATCTGCGTTTCATTTTTAGATTAAATAATCGCTTTTGACTTCATAAAGATTAAGCTACACAACTAGTTATCATAAAATATAAAGCTACGGTTAAGCTAAGTCCGTTAACGCACTGTATTCAATATCGAACAATCTTCTATACATTCTGGTCGCGTAAGAATCTGTTGAGCCGGCAATGTAATCGCAAATCATCCGGGCGCGCTGCTTCTTATTCTTTTCCTTTCGAATAATTTTATCGTTGAAATCGGGCAACAATTTTGTGTTGCTAAGAGTTGTTACATAATTCTTTTCAAATAAATTGAATACGCTTTCTATCATAGAGTTGCCCTTAAACTCTATTTGATGTAGTGCCGAAGAACGAAATACAAGATCGACGGAAATTTGCTTGTAAATCTTTGCTCTTTCAAGAATTTCTTTTGGAATGACTAGATCATACTTGTATCTGTTTGTTAAGCTATCGATAAAAGTTTTTCTTTTCTTCAAACTTGTTGATCTAATGAACGAACCGATCTGTGCGCCAAACATAGCTTTGAAATTTCCCTTTTTAATCCAACCGTTTATTTCCTCAACGATACTGTTCTGAAATTCGGTGAGTTGCTGTTCGGTTTGCCAGCGGGAAAGTTTTGCGATTGTAATAAATCCGCCGGAAATGCTGTCAACTAAATCGTTAATCGCGTAAGCAGTATCGTCCGCCCAATCCATAATTTGGCACTCTATGCTTTTAAACTCGTTTAATTTTTCGGCAGACTTAAGTATGCTGCGGTACCTCTTTTTTCCAAAAACAAAATCGAGATATTTTTTGTCTTCATCATAAACAAAATGATTGTCCGGATTCTTAAAATCGCTGAACGTTGCTTTGTATTTCAGTATTCCATCTAAAAAAGCTCTGGAAGGATTTAAACCGCGATGCTGATCTTCTCTGCGGTAAAATTTTTCGGTAATTAAACGAAGAGTTTGTCCGTTACCTTCGAAGCCGCCATACTTTTTCATTAATCTGTTCAATGTTCGCTCTCCGGCGTGTCCAAACGGCGGGTGGCCGAGATCGTGAGCAAGGCAGATTGCTTCCACCAAATCTGAATCAATAAAGTAATCCTCATTTAATAGATCGGTTTCTGCTGCGCAAAGATAATTGCAAATAGATCTGCCGATCTGCGCAACTTCGATTGAATGAGTAAGCCGAGTGCGGTAAAAGTCATACTCGCCCGGCAAGAACACTTGTGTTTTCCCTTGCAAGCGACGAAACTCCGAAGAATGAATAATTCTATCGCGGTCAATTTGAAAAGGAGAACGGTAATCATTTCCGCGCTCGCTTTTTTTCAAGCGCTCAAAATCAAATTCGTTATAAAAAGTGTTCTTCATAATCACTCATTTTTTTAACTAATAAATGGAATACTTCAAAAAGCAATCGTAATTTAATGATAAGAGAAATCAATAACAGATAGAAACTAAATTTTGAGCCACGAACATCACCACAACCACTCGCACGCATTAAATAGTACAACCGGCAGACTATTTATCACCATGATGCTGAACTTCATTATTACAATCGTTCAGATTATCGGTGGAATATTTTCCAACAGCCTTGCGCTTATTTCCGACGCACTTCATAATCTTAGCGACGGCATTTCAATTATAATTTCTTATTTCGCAATTCAGTTAAAAAAGAAAGATAACTCATACACTCACACTTTTGGATTAAAACGCGCAGAAATTTTAGCCGCTGTTATTAACGCATCAGTGCTGATTGTGATTTATGCCTTCTTATTCTATGAAGCAGTCAAGCGTTTTATGAATCCGCAAGAAATTGAACCTATAACAATGAGCATAGTCGCCGCAGTTGGGTTGCTTGCAAATATTGTCGGAACGATTCTGCTAAAGCGTGATTCGAAAGACAGCATTAACATTCGCTCTGCATATATGCATCTGCTCAGCGATTCAGTTTCTTCGGTAGCGGTTATTCTCGGCGCCATCGCAATTGCTGTGTGGAAAATTAGCTGGATCGATCCCGTCTTAACTTTGCTGATCGGGATCTATATAGTACACGAGAGTTACGAAATTTTGAGTGAGGCAATTCATGTATTAATGGAAGGAGCTCCGTCTCAGATTGATGTGGAGAAAATCCAAGAAGAGGTAGAAAAAATTTCCGAAGTGGATAACATACACCACGTTCACGTTTGGATGGTTGGCGATAATGATGTTCACTTAGAAGCTCATGTAAACATCACCGATATGAAAATTAGTGAGAGCAATGAACTAAGAATGCGGATTGAAAAAATGTTGGATGAGAAATTCGGAATTCACCACGTAACACTTCAGTTTGAATGTAACCAGTGTCCGGATGTTGGACTCTTAGGAAGACATTAGTAAGAAAGGAGCAACAAATAATTCATTCTGTTTGATTTATTAGAACAAACTTGTTTATTGAACCAACTTCATTCTGTAACCAACACCAGATTCGGTCAAAATATATTTTGGATGAGAAGCATCATCCTCAATCTTCTTTCTAATTTGCCCAATAAAAACTCGCAGATACTGAGAATCTTCAGCGTGAGTTGGTCCCCAAATTTCTTTTAGAACAAAATTGTGTGTAAGAACTTTGTCAAGATTTTTAAAGAATAGGTTTAGCAGAAGATATTCAGTATTGGTAAGCTTCAATTCTTTGTTGGATTTCAAAACGATGCGTTTGGAAAAATCGATTTTGAGTTTACCATTGATTAAAAAAGGTTCATTCTCAATTTGTTGATTGCGCCGGATGTTCGCTCTAATACGCGCGTGAAGTTCTGAGGTGTTGAACGGTTTTGTAATGTAATCATCCGCACCAAGATCGAGAGCTTTCACAATATCTTCTTCCGAACTTTTTACCGAAAGAATTATTACAGGAACGTTTGACCAAGTTCTTATTTCTTTTAGAACTGAGAAACCATCTTGATCGGGTAAGCCAAGATCGAGAATTACTAACTGTGGATGATGAGTAGCAACCGCAACAATCCCGTCTTTGCCCTTAGCTGCTTCAATAACTTTGTAGTCGTCCGCTTCAAGAGTGATCGAAAGAATTTTTCTTATTTGCGATTCATCATCGATTACTACTATGCTGTTTTGTGCCGCCATATAATCTTATTTGATTGGTAACAAAATAATAAATTCTGCGCCGCCTGCGCTTTTGTTTTGTGCGGTTATTGAACCGCCGTGCGCTTCTATAAATCCACGTGCAATTGATAATCCCAATCCCGTTCCGCCGGCTTTTGTGCCGGGTACGCGGTAAAATTTTTCGAACAAACTTTTAACAGCGTTTGCCGGAAAGCCCGGACCATTATCGGAAATTGATAACATTATATTATCCGCAAACTTCTTTGCGAAGATTTCAATTTTGCTGTTTGCTGGAGTATACTCGACCGAGTTATGCACGATGTTGATTAACGCTTGTTCAATCAACGGAAAATCAAATTGAATTAACTCCACTTCTTCATTCACGAAGAAATTAATTTCATGTTCTGCGGATTCATACTTGAGGCGAAGAAGTACTGAATTAATTAAGTCGGAAACTGAGTGCCATTCTTTCTTTGGAATAATATTTCCACTTTCGAGCCTTGTTATATCAAGCAAGTTTTCAACTAACCGCTGAAGTCGATCTGCAGCGATATTCGTTTCGTCAATCAATCGGGAAAGGACAGACTGATTCTTTATAATTTTTTCATCTTTGAGAGAACTAACCGCGCCAATTATTGTTGTAACCGGGGTTTTTAATTCGTGGGAAATCGAGTCGAACAATGTTTTATAAAGTTTTTGAGACTCCGTTATTAACAAAGTGTGTTTTGCTGATTCCTTTAAGAAGTCGCGCTCCAAAGCAATACTTATCTGAGAAAGAAAAGTTTCGAGCAAAGAAACAGATTCGCTCGCCAGAGAAGCTGTTTCGGGAAAGTCTAATCCGATCACTCCAAGATTTAGCGTTTTGGTTTTGAGCGGATAATAAATTGCTGGAGTTATTGGCATCGTGTTAGTAAATCTGCCGGCTCTTTCCGAGTTTGCAAAAACCCACTGGGCTATATTCCACTCACCTTGGTCAATTTTGAAAGTGCTGAATGAATGTGCCTCCGGCAAGAGCCTTTTTTCATTTTCAAAAAACAGAAAAACAGAGTCGGCCCCAAAAACTTCCTTTAATTGCTTTATTGAACACTCAACAATATTATCCGAACTTTTTGATGAAGAAAGTTCTTTTGCCAAATTATATAATGCAGCAGTTCTTTTTTCGCGTTGATTAATAAGCACTTGTTGTGTTCTAATTCGCGTTATTAGTAATCCCGAAACAGATGCAATTATAAAGTACATAACAAACATTAATACGTCTTCAACCTTCCCGATTCTTAAAGTGAAAGAAGGAGGAATGAAAAAGAAATTCCATATAAAGGCGCTCATTACTGCAGCTAGAAAAATTGGCCCTGGGCCAAAATTCATTAAAGGCATAAGGGAAATAATAAACAAAAAGAGAAGAGAAATAGCCTGATATCCTATGTGCAAGTGCAAATAGAATAGTATAACACTGGCAAGAGAAACAATTGCAGCCGCGCCAAAATATTTTCCAAACGATGAATTAAAGAATTTCCTTCCAAGCTCTGTAATCTTTACAAAAATATTTTTGTTTGGATAAACATCGTCCACTCTTTTGCTTGTCAAATCATTCGAATTCATTTAACTGCCTTTAAATTTTCTATCAAACAAGTAATCGAACAAAACTACTTAACAATTCATAAACGCACTGTAAAGATAAGTAGCGGTAATATAAAGTTATTATAAAGACTAAACCGCAGTATAAAGATTTTATAAAATAGAACATGGTGATATAAGGAAAGAATAAAGATTTACGGCTTTCTATTGTTATTCAAAACTCTCTATGCATTTTAGCACCCGCTATTTTAATTAGGAGATACAATACATGTCTGGAGAGTCTGGACAGCCGTCAACGTCAACGCGTGTTAAACATTTCTTTCTTGGTGCGCCCCGAAACATAAACGATCCGAAAATTTTTCATAAAATTGCGTTAATTCCACTGCTTGCGTGGATAGGCCTTGGAGCAGACGGACTTTCATCGTCTTCTTATGGTCCAGAAGAAGCATTTAGAGCATTAGGTGAGCATACTTACTTGGCAATATTTTTGGCTTTGGCCACAGCATTAACGGTTTTTATAATCTCTTTTGCATACTCAAAAATTATCGAACACTTTCCACATGGCGGCGGTGGATATATAGTTGCTACTCACATGATTAGTGAGAAAGCCGGTGTTGTTTCCGGCTCTGCGTTAATTGTTGATTATATTCTTACAATAACCGTTTCAATAGCTTCATGTTCCGATGCTATTTTCAGCTATATGCCCGCAGAATTTCGGCAATTTAAAATTCTTTTCGCCGCACTCTTAATTGTATTTATGATTGTGATTAATATCCGCGGAATTAAAGAATCAATAACCGGATTAGCGCCAATCTTCATAACGTTCATAGTAACGCATGTTATTCTTATCGGGTATGGAATGTTTACTCATGTTGGTCAAATCCAGCCGGTAATTCAAAATGTAAGTACAGACTTAAATAAAGACCTCGGAACAATCGGCTTGCTCGGCGTGATGCTGCTTTTGTTAAGAGCATACTCGTTTGGCGGCGGCACATACACTGGAATTGAAGCAGTATCAAACGGGCTTCAAATCATGCGCGATCCGAAAGTACAAACCGGTAAGAAAACAATGATGTATATGGCAATCTCACTTGCTGTAACAGCGGGAAGCTTATATGTGTTGTATTTGTTGTTCAAAGTTCAGCCGGTTGCCGGGAGAACTCTTAATTCTGTACTGGCCGACAGCATGTTTGGAATGAGCGGTTTTGGAAAAATATTAGCCGTTATAACTATCTTTTCTGAAGGTGCTTTGTTGTTGGTAGCTGCACAAGCTGGTTTTATTGACGCGCCACGTGTAATGGCAAACATGGCGGTAGATTCATGGCTTCCTCATAGATTCGCCGCGTTTTCTGAAAGACTAACTATGCAGAACGGTGTGTTAATGGTTGGTGCCGCTTCGCTGGGTCTATTGTTTTACACAAACGGCTCGATCTCTGCGCTTGTTGTAATGTATTCGATAAATGTGTTTTTAACATTTGCGCTTTCTCTTTTTGGTATGTCTAAATTCTTTTTTCAAAACAGAAAAAAAGAGAAACATTGGCTGAAGAATTTTTTAATTCAATTTGTTGGTCTTGCGCTTTCTATAACAATATTAACTATTACGGTTTTTGAAAAATTCTTGGAAGGAGGCTGGTTAACACTAGTAATCACCTCCTCTGTAATTGTCTTGTGTTATTTTATTCGAAGACACTACTTAAAAGTGCACGAAGACAAAAAGAAGTTTGACGAACTGTTAACGAACATTCCAACTATTGGTGAGCCTAACACAGAACCGGTAAATCCAAAAGAAATGACGGCAATCTTACTTGTTAACAGCTATAACGGATTTGGCGTTCACACTTTCTTAACTATAGTTCGTCAATTCCCGGATTTCTATAAAAATTTTATTTTTGTTTCTGTTGCGGTTATAGATCAAGGTTTATTTAAGGGTGAAGAAGGAGTTGAGAACCATAAAAAATCAATACAAGAAGCGCTGGAAAAATATGTTGATCTGGCAAGAAGGCTTGGTTTAAAAGCAGATTACAGAATTGAAATTGGAACCGATGTTGTAAAAGCGGGATCGGAATTGTGCGTTAATGTTAACAAAGAATTCCGCCGCTCAATGGTGTTCAGCGGCAAGCTTGCGTTCAGAATGGAAAAGTGGTACCATAAATTTTTACACAACGAAACAGCTTTCGCTATCCAGAGAATTTTACATTGGAAAGGCGTGCCTAATATGATTTTACCGATAAGAATGGATCTTTAGAAGCAGTGTAGAGTGAAGAAAGAATTAGAGGCCTATGATATAACTTTAGTACTTATTCTTTTTTCGTTTTCCGGTTCTCGTTTCACGTCTTTCGTTTTACGCTTTAGCCGCCATCGCTTTAAACGCTACGGCATACATTTGAATTTGTTTCATCATTGCACCAAGTCCGTTTTTGCGTGTTGGAGAAAGGTGATTATCAATACCAATATTTTTAACAAACTCCGGAGGATTGGCTAGAATTTCATCCGGCGAGTGATTTGAGTAAACGCTGACAAGAAGCGAAATTAATCCTTTCACAATTGCAGCGTCGCTATCGGCTTCAAAAATAATTTTACCATCTTCAAGCTTTGCATTAATCCAAACTTGACTTTGACAGCCGCTAAGTTTGTACTTCTCGGTTTTAAATGTTTCCTCTAAAGCCGGCATTTTTTTGCCAAGCTCTATAATGCGGGTATATTTTTCTTCCCAATCGGTAAACTGCTCAAACTCTTTTACAATCGCGTCTTGTTTCTCTTTTATTGTCATTAAATAATATCCCGAAGATTAAAGTACGTTATAAACAAAACCAATTTGTAAGCCTTCCTTAATTTGTGTTTTTACCGATTGTGCCTTTTCGTAAACAAGAAGGTATCCAAAATTTACGGAAATATACTTAGTTACTTTTGCCGCGATGATATTATCCCATCGTACATCCCAAACATCTAAACTCTTGAATTGAGAGAAAAGGCGAATCTTACATTTGTACACTATATTTTCTTCAAGCTTGTAATCAACATCAGTTACAGATTCAAGACCGGTCTCAAACTTGAATTTCTCTACTTCGTTTTTAGTATTAGGATCATCTGAATACTGAGTAAACTTGTTTGTAATAATTTCTTGAAAACCAAGACCGAGACGAGTAATTATGTTTGGATATTTATCATAAGTAAAACCAATTGTTTGAGTTATATAACCGGGATCGAAAAAGTTTGCAATTTCTACTTTCGGGGTAACTTTATAGTCAAAACCACTTGCAAGCTGTGTTCTTATAGAGTTAGAAATAAATGGACTTGCCGCCCAGCCCAGATCGTAAGACGCAACATTTTCAATATATAAGTCGTTATCTGTTGTTCTATAAGTAGCACCGCCTATTTTCGATCTTCCGTATGTAGCTTTTATTGAATTTTTGAAAGACCATTCTTTGCTCGGTTTATCATAATGGAAATCTCCCATTAGCGTCCAAGCGATAGAATTTTCCCCACCTTTTACCCAGTTGCTGAACGCGATTTGATTAATTCCTACACTTGTTACAAAAGAAGGAACCCAGCTGCTTTTTAGGGTATCTGCAGTTTGTGCAGAAACAGAGAGAGATGTAATTATTAGTATTAAAGCAGTAAGTTTTTTCACATTAACCTCGCGATTACTTATTAGACTGAAATTGAATGCGCAAAATTAAGAATTTCATTGTGCAATACTTAAAGGCGCCGCAAAATATTTTCTACAAAATTCCCAAGCTAATGTTATTTTGGAAGTTGAATTAGAGAAAGTCTTTATGGCAAATTTCGAATTAGTGTCAAGTTACCAGCCTTCCGGCGACCAGCCGCGTGCAATACAGGAATTGTTGGAAGGATTAAAGCGGGGCGATAAACATCAAGTTTTACTCGGCGTTACCGGAAGCGGCAAGACCTATACAATGTCTAATGTTATAAAGGAATACAACCGGCCGACTTTAATCATTTCTCACAATAAAACTTTGGCTGCACAACTTTATTCGGAATTCAAAGCGTTTTTCCCGAATAACGCGGTTGAGTTTTTCATCAGCTATTATGATTACTATCAGCCGGAAGCTTACGTTGTTAAGCGTGATTTATATATCGAAAAAGATTTTGCTGTGAATGAAGAGATAGATAGACTGAGATTGAAAGCAACAACGGCTTTGATAGAGGGAAGAAGCGATGTAATTATTATTGCAAGTGTAAGCTGTATTTACGGTATTGGTGCGCCGGAAGAATATGCGCGGCAGATTTTATTTCTACGCAAAGGACAAACAATTGAACGCAGAAAGCTTCTGCGTAATCTGATAGATATTTATTACACACGCAACGATGCAGATTTTACACGCGGCACCTTCCGTGCCCGCGGCGATGTTGTGGAAGTTATTCCGGCTTATCAATACGAAGAAGCTGTAAGAATTGAGTTTTGGGGTGACGAGATAGAGCGACTTTCTATCATTGATTCAATCACCGGCGATGTTTTGAAGCAAGTGGATAGCATTCCTATTTATCCGGCAAAATATTTTGTTACAACTCGAGATCAGGTTAACAGAGCAATACAAACTATTGAAGAAGAGCTTAAGGAACGGTTGCGCTATTTCTGGAGCCAAGAAAAATATGTAGAAGCGCAGCGGCTTGAGCAGCGCACAAAATATGATTTAGAAATGATGCGTGAGATTGGCTATTGCAGCGGAATTGAAAATTATTCTCGCCACATGGATGCGCGTCCGCCCGGTTCCCGTCCGTTCTGTTTGTTCGATTATTTTCCCAAAGATTATTTGCTAATAATAGATGAAAGCCACGTAACTGTTTCACAAGTGCGGGCAATGTATGCCGGCGACCGATCCCGAAAAGAAGTTTTAGTTGAACATGGATTCCGCTTGGAGAGTGCAATGGATAACCGTCCGCTCAAGTTTGAGGAATTTCAAGCGATGACCAACCAAGTAATTTATGTTAGTGCAACTCCGGCTAATTACGAACTTGAGCAATCGCACGGAGCTTTTGTAGAGCAAGTTATTCGTCCAACCGGCTTGCTCGATCCCGAAATCGAAGTACGTCCAATTAAAGGGCAGATTGATGATCTTATAGGAGAAATACGAAAGCGAGTTATACTGAAAGAAAGAATTCTTGTTACAACTCTAACCAAAAAAATGGCAGAAGATTTAACAGATTATCTAGATAAGCTGAAAATTAAAGTACGGTACATACATAGCGAAGTTGACGCGCTTGAGCGCGTTGAGATTATTCGTGATCTGCGCATCGGCGGTTTTGATGTGCTAGTTGGCGTAAACTTGCTTCGCGAAGGACTTGATCTTCCGGAAGTTTCTTTGGTTGGAATTATTGATGCCGACAAAGAAGGCTTCTTGCGTAGCGAAAGATCTCTTATGCAAACTGCCGGAAGAACTGCGCGTAATGTAAACGGCAGAGTAATTATGTATGCCGATAAGATTACCGAATCTATGCGCAAGACCATTGAAGAAACAACAAGAAGAAGAAAGCTTCAGCAAGAATACAATGAGGCGAACAACATTACACCAATGACAATTTTCAAAAGTGTTGAAGAAATTATGAACTCGACTTCTATTGCAGATGTGCGCAAGAAAGAACATGAAAAACAAGAAGAAGCTTTTAGCAAAGTTGCAGAACCGGTTATTAGATACATGAGCGATGACCAGCGCAAAGATTTACTTGAGCAGATGACAGAAGAAATGCTTGCCGCCGCTAAGGATCTGGAATTTGAACGTGCCGCTATGCTGAGAGATGAGATTGATAAACTGAAGAAGATGATAAAGTAAAAAGACTTGCTTCTCTCAAAAAAGAAACATTATTTACTCAGAGTTAAAAAATGAATTTATTGTACTAGAAAATTATGGGGGAATTCTGAAACCCAACTTAGCTTTTATCCTCGTAGCACTTTTTTCATTTCTTTCTTATTCATGCAAAGAAACAATAAACAATATAATTGAAACCGAAGTTGAGCCCGAGCCGGGAAGCAGAGAGTATACTTGGTCGGCCGACACTATTAAGGACCGCGCTTGGTTTAACAAATTTGTAGGCGAATCTATTAATGATGTTTGGGCTGTAAATATGGATGGAGGAAGCCTTGATTGT
>CAZEDR010000021.1:0-21233 GCA_964510975.1 uncultured Melioribacter sp.
ACTTTTATGTTTGCCAAAAATTACAACTTCACAAAATATATTTACTTTTAAATTACACGATCACCTACTATGTTATTACCTTACCAAAGTGAAACCGTAAAGCGATTTTGTATATAAATTGCTTTTACAGAAATTTATTTCTTTCTGGTTGTAACGATTTACATATCCATCGCGTCTAAAAACTGTAGAATAAATTCCATCATTTAAATTCTTTGGAAAGGTTGGAGAAGCCCGCATGAAGCAAAAACTTACTATGTTATTGGGACTTTCATTTCTTTTTTTCCTCACAATAGTAAATGCACAGCAGACTATAACTGAACAGAAACCCGCAATTAATGCCGAAAGAATTGATACACCTATCGAATTAACGGGAAAGCTCGATAATCCATTATGGAACAAAGCCAAGACCTTCGAACTTAATTATGAAATCCGCCCCGGGGATAACACTCAATCCAAACAGAAAACCACAGTAAGAATTCTTTACGATAATGAATTTCTCTATTTCGGATTCGATTGCTTGGATGACGATCCGAAGAGCATTCGCGCTAACGTTTCCGACCGTGATAAAATATATAATGATGATTTTGTGATTGTTGTGTTCGATACTTACGGCGATTACCAAAAATCTTACGAGTTTGCTGTTAATCCTTACGGCAATCAAGGCGATCTACTTGCAACAATGGGAAATGAAGATGCCTCTATGGATTATATCTGGTATTCGGCTGCTTCGTTAAACGACCATGGCTGGACTGCTGAATTGAAAATCCCATTCAAGAGTTTAGCATTTTCGGAAAAAGATGAGCACACATGGCCGCTTCATGTTATAAGAACTATTCCACGAGAAAGCCGTTATCAAGTGTCATGGATGAAAGTTGATAGAAATATTCCAACCTTTATGCCGCAAGCCGGATTACTCACCGGATTGAAAAACATTAAGAGCGGTGGTAATTTAGAATTGCTTCCTTACGTTATTGGTCAAGGCAATGGTCAGTTGACTGATTTTGACAATCCTTCTTCCAAATTTAAATTCGATCCGTTAAAAGGAAGAATCGGCGCCGGATTAAAATATTCTCCCAGCCAGGCTTTATCGCTTGAAGCAGTTATCAATCCGGATTTCAGCCAAATTGAATCTGATGCAGAACAAATTGAAATCAACACAACATTTGCGCTTAATTATGATGAGAAGCGTCCTTTCTTCTTAACCGGAAATGATCTGCTTCAAACACCAATGTATTATTCCCGTTCTATTAATAATCCTTTAGGCGCCGGTAGAGTTTTAGGAAAGAGCGGCAACCTTTCTTATCTGGTTCTCTCCGCTTACGATAGAAATACTGTTGTTGAAGTTCCGGGTGAAGAAAGAAGTAATCTTGTTTCCACCGATATGAAATCCTTAGCAACAGTAGGAAGACTACGTTATGATTTTGGCGATGAAAACTATTTGGGGTTACTGGGACTTGGAAGAAACATTGATGATGCGAGTAATTATGTTCTAGGCCTCGACTGGAATTATAAATTTTGGTCCAACTGGTACTTTAGCGGCGAAGGATTTTTAAGCAAGACGAAAGAATTAAACGATACTACGCTATTCGGCAACACGAGAAAATTCGGCAGCACAAACAATACTGCCGCGTTTGACGGAGAAAGTTATTCGGGGGACGGAATTCATCTTTCGCTTTCTTACAATAGTCGCGAGTATAGTTTTGCTACTGTGTTTAACAATTTCTCTCCTACGTATCAAACTTATAACGGATTATTCGGTCAGGTAAACTACCGCCAGATTTATATGGAACATGAATACGAATTTTATCCTAAAGATTCTTTTATTGATAAATGGGGGATTGCGCTGCAAGGGGAAATGCAGTTCAACTTCAGCGGTATTAAGAGAGAGCAATATGTAATGCCCCAACTATACTTTACTTTGAAAGGACAGACAAACATTTCCATAAACTATCTGTTAGTTAACGATGAACGTTTCGGCAACATTTGGTTCGAAAAAATTAATAGAGTTATGTTCAATCTAAACACGCGGCCAATCAAAGAACTTTCTTTTTACGCAAACGGACAAATTGGAAATTTTATTTTCAGATCATCAAAACCGGAAATGGGCAACGGGCATAATTTCTACGCCGGATTAACCGTTCGTCCAGATTCCAAAATCAGCCTTTCGTTCGATTACTCTCGCGCTAATCTTGCAAGCAAGACAACAGAAGATTTGTTTTATGATGGCAATATCTACCGCATAGTTGGCATCTATCAATTCTCTTCGGAAATGTATGTTCGCGTTATTACTCAATACAATTCGTTCGATAAATCATTTAATCTATATCCTCTCTTCAGCTATAAACTGAATGCGTTTACAACATTCTACGCCGGCGCAACAAGCAGCTATGCTGAATACAATGAAATCGGTTTGAAGAACACAACCCAGCAATACTTTGTGAAGATTCAGTATCTGCTGGGCGTATAATATTTTCCGTAGAGACGCTTGATCGGGCGTCTCATTATCAACACATCAATCTCAAGCTCTTGTAGAGACGGCTCGGTGAGCCGTCTAAGTAAAAGGAGACGTTCCACCGGAACGTCTCTACATACGGAAGCCGAAAGCGAATCTCGTCTTGCTTCTCAAATCTTAACCTGATAGTTTTCGTTGCAAATTTATCCGGGTGAATAAATGAACGACTTAGTACTCAAAGACAAAGAACTCTATCCAACCGAAGAAGTTATTTTCTACCACATCGGCAAATCAAAAACATATTGGGAAGCCTTATTCAATCACGTTCACACAAACCATCCCGATTTTTCCGAACAGTGGCGCTACTATAACGACGGCAAAAGCTGGCTAATGAAGGTTACACACAAAACGAAAACAATCTTCTGGCTTTCTGTTATTCCAAATGCTTTTAGAATAACTTTTTACTTTGGCGATAAAGCCGAGCCGGCTATTATGGAATCAGCGATTCCCGATGAAGTTAAAAAGGATTTTATGGAAGGAAAACGCTACGGCAAAATCCGAGGCATTACATTGCAAATGAAGAGTAAAAAGAATATCGAAGCTGCAAAAGATCTGATTAGATTAAAAATGGCTGCCAAATAGATTCTAGAAGAGAAAAAACGAAACTCCCGTCTTGAAGTGCAAAGTACAAATTTGCATGCGGGCAAGTATAAAAAGGGTAAATATTTTTGACAAAACTAATTGTCTAACAGAGAGCCATGCAGCCCAAAAATATAAATGAATCTGTTTTAGAAAATAAATTAATGACCTTATATAAAGAGGGAATGATTTCCTATTTAAAAACGCACCCCAATTATTTTGATGAAGCAATCCAACTGGCAATTTCGGATAAACAACCATATTCATGGCGGGCAGCTTTTTTGCTTTGGGGCTGTATGGAAGAAAATGATATTCGAATTCGAAAATATTTTAAATCAATTGTAGATTGTATAAAAACAAAAAAAGATGGCCATCAAAGAGAATTACTTAAGATTCTTTATAAGATGGAGATTAATGAAAAATATGAAGCGCAGCTTTTTAATATTTGTATGAATCTATGGGAACAGATAGATAAAGATCCATCTGTTAGAATAACAGCGCTTAAATTCATAATCAAAATAGTTAAAAAGTATCCCGAGTTATCGGCAGAGATAATGGTTCTAATGCAAGATCAATATTTAGAATCATTATCTCCGGGAGTAAAAAGATCTGCTAATAAAATAATTAAAGAAGCAATTCAAAAATAAATTGCAACGCGGCTGCTCAAAAAGAGTTTCGTTGCGTAATGACTTACCTCATGGACGCATTACTCAGGTTATGCTAGAATAGCGATTAAAACTATATGGAATATTTATGAAAGCAAAAAAAAGCGATACGAAAAAAATATTTTTGAAAAAGGGCACTTGCTCTCGCACACTCTTCTATATTTTAAATCGTGAATTCGGTAATCTAAAAGAAGATGAAGAGCAAGCCTCCGATCCTCTTGCCGGCGGGTTAGCTCAAGAAGGGTATCAATGCGGAATGCTGTGGGGAGCGGCATTAGCAGTTGGAACCGAATCCTTTCGCAGATATGAAAACCACGGAGAAGCTATTGCCCACGCTATAAGTACAACTCAAAATATCTTGGAATCATTCATCAATAGGGCAAAAAGTGCCAACTGTGGTGTAATAACTAATTGCGATTTTTCCGGCAAATTTGGTTTGGCTAAATATTTAATCACAGGTAAACCTTTAATCTGTTTTAATCTGGCGGATAAATGGGCGCCAGAAGCAATTCAATCGGCAAACACGGGCCTATCTCAACCACCTACTGATTCACCGGAATTACCGTTAAGTTGCGCATCGGAAGTAGTTAAAAAGATGGGGGGCAGTAGTGAAGAAATAGTTATGGTTGCCGGATTTGCCGGAGGATTTGGTCTGAGCGGTAATGCATGCGGAGCGTTAGGTGCCGCAATATGGATGAATACGCTGGCTAGGGTAAGAAAACAAAACTATAAATATTCATTATCAGATCCGGGTTTGGGTAAAATTATGTCAGCATTCTTTGAGGAAACTAGCTATAAGATGGAATGTTGGAAAATATGCGGACAGCATTTCAAAACAATAAATGATCATACTGAATTTATAAAAAGCGGCGGCTGCCAAAAGCTGATTAATGTACTGGGACAATCATAATACTCTAAAGAAAATGCAGTTTACCGTTGCGTCAGTACTTACCTATTGACATGCAAAAAGTTCGGTTCTCTAAGACCAACAAAAGATAGCAGAAAGGAAAAGAAAGAAATGCAAAAAGCAAAAGAGATAAAAACAAAACAACGTGAAGAACTACTCAAAATATTGAAGGACCGGTTCGAGAAAAACATGAACCGCCATAAAGATCTTGTATGGTCTAAAGTAGAAACGAAGCTGGATGCTTATACTGAAAAACTCTGGTCACTCAACGAGATGGAAAGAACCGGCGGCGAACCGGATGTTGTTGGCTACGATAAAAAGAGGGGCGAATATATATTTTATGATTGTTCGGCAGAAAGCCCTAAAGAACGCAGAAGTATTTGTTATGATCGTAAAGCGCTGGACTCGAGGAAAGAATTCAAACCAAAAGATAATGCTATGGATATGGCGGCAGGCATGGGTATCGAGATTTTAACAGAAGAAGAATACAGAGAGCTGCAGAAACTTGGTAATTTCGATTTGAAAACATCGAGCTGGTTGAAGACACCAAATGAAATTAGAAAACTCGGTGGCGCTATCTTTGCCGACCGCCGTTACGACCATGTCTTTGTTTATCACAACGGTGCAGAATCTTACTATGCAGCCAGAGGGTTTCGCGGTTCGCTAAGAGTATAAATTCCGGCGGATATAATGATGGATATGAAAGTTTAGTGGAATGATTAAATGTAGTAACGATAGAAGAACAGTCAATCAGAAAACAAATGAAAACAGAATGACACTATTATTTTTTCCAAAGCAATCGGAATTCAGGAAGTGGTTAAAGAAGAACCATAAAAAGGAAACTGAATTGTTAGTTGGTTTTTACAAAGTCGGAAGCGGCAAGCCAAGTATGACGTGGCCGCAATCGGTTGATGAAGCTCTTTGTTTTGGATGGATAGACGGGATTCGAAAATCCGTTGACAAGGATAGTTATTGTATTCGCTTTACGCCTAGAAGAAAGACAAGTATTTGGAGTGCAATAAATATTGATAAAGTTGAAAAACTAACTAAACAAGGACTAATGCAACCGGCCGGACTTGAGGCATACAGTTATCGCAAAGAAGAAAAATCGAAAATTTATAGTTTTGAAAACACAAGTAAT
This sequence comes from uncultured Melioribacter sp., assembly GCA_964510975.1. GTDB lineage: Bacteria > Bacteroidota > Ignavibacteria > Ignavibacteriales > Melioribacteraceae > Stygiobacter. Next base: position 5,805 of record CAZEDR010000021.1, read on the forward strand.
AAACTAGTTGATAATTTTGGAAAAGAATTTAGAGCTAACAAGAAAGCATGGAGTTTTTTTACAACCCAAGCCCCCTCATATCAAAAGGCAATAATTCGTTGGATAATGACTGCTAAGCAAGAAAAGACTCAGCTTTCGAGACTGGGAAAGGCTATAACGGAAAGTGAAAAACAAAAACGGCTAGGATAAATATAGTTTATAAAACACAAGACAGTACAGTAGAAGCCTATATAGTTAATCTAACAAACATACTTTCAGCACGTCACATATAAGCACAAAAAGGAGTATCAAGTGAGTAGACTAATAAAATTTGGTGAAGATGTAGAGGGGTACAACATTCCGGTACTAAACGAGAGGGAAGTAAGAGCAGCCGCAGGAATGTTATTCTTATTAATGTTCATTGCATTAATGATGATTCTCTTCCAAGGTAATTTTATACTGATAAAATATGGCATAGTTATTTTCCTAACGGATTTTCTGATACGCGTTTTTATCAATCCTAAATATGCCCCAACATTAATTTTGGCGCGGCTGATAGTAAGAAATCAAGTGCCGGAATATGTTGGCGCACAGCAGAAAAAATTTGCGTGGATGATTGGCGTTGTTTTGGCGGCCGTAATGTTTGTCTTTTTTATATTTGTTAACGCGTACAGCATAATAACGGGACTGATATGTTTAGTCTGTTTAATATTCTTATTCTTCGAATCGGTCTTCGGTATTTGTCTGGGATGTAAGTTTTATTCAATGGTGTATAAAGAGAAAGCGCAATACTGTCCGGGCGAAGTGTGCGATGTAAAAGCAAAGCAAGATATACAAAAAACATCTTGGGTTCAGTTGCTCGTGGTGCTTGGATTTATTGGCTATATTTTGCTAACTGTGTTTTTATTCAACGATACTTTTAGCCAAATGCCGCACGACTTGTTTGGAATAGAGAGCTCTACACAGCCAAATAATAAAGTAGTTAACTAAATCATTATAGGCACAACATGAAACAATGGTATGAAGCATTGTTTGAAAATTATGGTGTTAAGTATGAAAGTGAATGTTTTACAAAAGGCACATTAGGCGAGTGCGATTTTATTGAGAAGGAAGTTAATTACGACAAGAGTTTGCGGATACTGGATATCGGCTGTGGAACGGGAAGGCATTCGCTGGAATTAACAAGACGCGGTTATAATTTAACCGGGGTTGATCTTTCCGAATCGATGTTAAACAGAGCTAAAGAGAGTGCGCTAAAAGAAAATTTAAAAATCGATTTTCAGATAGGGGATGCACGCAAACTGAATTTTTCCAACGAGTTTGATTTAGCAATTATGTTATGCGAAGGTGCCTTTCCATTAATGGAGACTGATGAAATGAATTTTCAGATACTTGAATGTGCAGCACGCGCTTTAAAGCAAAACGGTAAACTGATTTTTACAACACTGAACGGACTCTTTCCTCTCTTCCATTCTGTGAAAGATTTTCTTGCCAGCAAGACAGAAGAAGGAAACGCGACATATGGCATTAATTCATTCGACTTGATGACGTTCCGCGATATAAGCACAACTTCTTTAGAAGATGATTCCGGCAGCATAAAGGAATTGAATTGCAACGAAAGATATTATGTGCCGTCGGAAATTACATGGCTTTTGAAATCTCTGGGTTTTACTACAATCGATATCTTCGGTGCAAAACTCGGCGCTTTCAGTAGGGACGATAATTTAACAACCGAAGATTTTGAAATGCTGGTTATAGCAAGCAAATAATTTTATCTATTAACGAACAAAAATAAAAAGTATTTATGATGATGAAATTTGTAAACGTTATGGTAAAAGCGTTCAATTGTTCGTAGCTGAACAATTAAGTGAATTTAAAGAATGAGATTATTGTATAAAAAAAATCCCGCATTGCGGGACTTTTTTTATGCGGCTGCAAATCCGGCGTTCAGAGGTTCTCTGGAATAATTTTTCGATTTATTTTCAAGATGTTTAAGCAGAATTTTTAGCAATGAATAAATATTTGAAGGTTTGCTAACGTATTCATCGCAGCCGGCATCTAAAGCATTTAATCTATCATGCTGAAAAGCATGTGCGGTATAACAAACTATGGGAATTGAAGAGGTAGAAGAATTAAGTTTTATTTCCCTCGTGAGTTCGAGCCCGTTTTTTTGTCCCCTAATGGAGATATCCATTAAAATAAGATCGTATTTATTTTTGCCCGCCAACTCGTAAAATGTATCAGATGAATCACATGAATCAACCGCGAAATATCGTCCTAAGAACAACGAAAGAAATTTTTGATTCTCGTAATCGTCTTCAACAATTAGAAGATTGGGCTTTTCTTTGGGTGGTTGTCCCATGTCTTATCTCCGTTTAGAATAACCGTGAATATTGATCCAATTTCTTGTTCGCTGGCAACACGAATTTTTGCGTTGTTAAGATTTGCAAAGCTGTTAGCTATTGCTAAACCAAGTCCGGTTCCGTCAAATCGTCTGGTGTATCCCATCTCTTCCTGTGTAAAAGGAATAAATAGTTTATCAATAAACTCATTGGACATTCCCTTCCCTGTATCTATAATATCAACGCATAAATTCGTATGGCTCTGATAAATTTTTATTTCAACACTACCTTGCTTGGTATATTTAATTGAGTTGTCTATTAAGTTTATGAAAACCTGAGCAATTGAATAATGATCGCAGTAAACAATTGCAGCGCCTTCAAGTGTATTGTTTAATGTTAATTGCAACCCTTTTTCTTCTGCAAAGGATGTATATTCCGAGTAGATTGTGTTGAGAAGAGAATAAATATCAACTCGTTCAAACCTTGCATCGTACCGTCCGGTTTGAATCTGCGACATGTTTAATAATAAATCAAATGTGCGGTATAACCGTTTGCTGTTGTTCTTTACAGATTTTAAAATGCTGTTCAAATCGGGTCGCTCAGAATTTTTCAACTCATCGCCTAGCAAATCTGCATATCCAACAATAACGTTTAGTGGAGAGCGAATCTCGTGAGAGATTTGAGCCAAGAAAAATTCTTTTAGCTTCTTGGATTCTTCCGCTTTAACTAATGCTTCTTTAAGATCTTGTTCGGTTAATTTTAATTCTGTTATGTCTCTGCCGTAGACTTGACACATTTTGAATTTTTTACTACCAACAATTAAGAATTGGTAGTAACTTTTTTCAAAAGGAAAAGTATTCATTAAAGTCTTGTCTGCTTCAATAATTTCCAGCAAATTATACTCATTAGTAAATGGAAGAATTGTTTGCACCTGCTCACCAAGCAATATTTTATGAGGAAATATTTTGTGAGCAGAGTTGTTTGCGAGAATGATTTTGCCGGTTTCATCAAACCTAAAAATTGGATCCGGCGAGAGCGAAGCGAAGAGCGCCATTAACTCTGCCTGCTGAAGTTTTAGATTTTCTTCTTCGGCAAGGTGCTTCTTCCTCATCGGAATAATGATGAATCGATTATACACAAGTATAACCATGATCATTACTGTCATTAGGAAAAGCCCGAACAACAAAGGGTTTTCTACACTAATGTACGATTCCGGCCCCATCTTCTCTAACGACCGAAAAGAAGAGTCCAAAGAAGATTTGGGCAAGACTTGTAATAATAAAAAAAGCAGATGCATCGGCAAAACCAATCAATAAGTTGAAGAATTTTAAAATTACCGTTAGTATATAGAAGACAAGCATCAGATAAAAAACATTTAATTTCTTGTGCTCTACGTAAGAAGTTATTAACCATTTTAAGAATACGAACAATAGAATAACATCCATACAAATAAAAGTAATGTGGTAGTGCTTTGTAGTCATATATGGAATAAAAACTATAAACAATATGGGTAGCGAAATAAACACGTATTTAAGCTTTTTAAGAAGCTCTTCAGTAGTGATGCTTATAATTAGAAGATATATGAATAGAGCAAATAGCCATAAAGGCATACTAGTTTTAGTAATAATACCATAACAGAATGTCGCCGGGTCTATAATTGCAAGCACTAGAAAAAAGTCGAACATGTAGCTTTTGTATTGTCTAATTGGGGGAAGGACCCAAACAATTAAGCTAGCTATATATAGTAATTTTACTATGTCTGTTAAGCTCATCACTCAAAGCAAATTGGTGGACAGGGAAAAGACATTTCTAGCGTAAAGTCTGATGCGGTTAATGTTAGTGTTGAACTTCTCTCTTCAACTTGAATTGTAGAACTGCCGATCAACGAAATGAATTCTGCAACTTTGTCTTTACTGAAAGCATAGGATGTCGTTTCTATACCGCTAATAGCTTGAACTTCGCCGGCAAGAACTTGCTTTTTTTCGTTGGCGATAGAGATGCGTCCATTTTTAACAACTATTAATACGTAATCTTTAGCTTTGAGTAAGGCTTGCTTTAGAACGTTCGGCTTTAATTCAAACGAATTTTTTACTTCGCCGAACAGCGTTTTGGCTTCTTTCTTATCGAAGATTTTTCCTACAAAGCCCAGTCTACCTTGAGCATTTGCGGTTGCGGAAACTAATAATACTAGGGTTAAAGTAACCCCCAACATTTTTTGTAACATAAATTCTCCTGGCTGGTTTGAATTTTGTTTTATATAAGGCCTAAAAGGCTGTTAAAATATATTTGGTTTCAACAATATAAGCGAGAAGAATCTTACAAATATTTGCCGGGCACCCTTGCGCCGCAATTCTTGCATAAACCGGATGAAACATTAATGGAGGTTACAGAATGCCAGTTACGCTCAATTAAGATGCTTCTGCAATTGGAACAATAAGTAGATTGGCTTTCCGGGTGATGTACATTGCCGGTGTAGCAATAATTGATTCCCATCTGGAGAGCGATCTGTCTTGCAGTTAATAATGTGGAAGGTGGTGTTGCCTGTTTATCAATTAATTTGAAATCCGGATGAAACGCGGTAAAGTGAAGGGGAACGTCATTTCCTAAATTACTGAGAATCCAAGCACACATTCGCTTTATCTCATCTTCCGAATCATTCTCATTCGGTATAAGAAGTGTAGTAATTTCAAACCAAATGTTCGTTTCGTTTTTCAACCATAGAAGAGTATCGAGCACCGGGGCTAAATGAGAGAATGTTAGTTTGTGATAGAACATTTCCGAAAATGATTTGAGATCAACATTAGCCGCATCAATAAATTCGAATACTTCTCTACGTGAGGCTTTTTCAATGTATCCGGCTGTAACCATTACGGAATTAATTTTTTTTTCGCGAGCGATTTTCGAAACATCAATTACATATTCCCCGAAAATAACCGGATCGTTATATGTAAATGCAATTGATGGAGTTTTGTGTTTGATGGCTAATGCAACTACTTCTTCTGGTGAAGTGTATTGCGAACGAACAGAGTTTAACTTTGCTTTACTAATTGACCAGTTTTGGCAAAACTTACATCCCAAATTGCAACCTGCTGTACCAAAGCTAAGTATAGTAGAACCGGGCAAGAAATGATTAAGAGGTTTTTTCTCGATTGGGTCAATTGCAAATCCGGTAGGCCTTCCATATCCAATCGAATATAATTTGCCGCCAATGTTTTGACGAATAAAACAAAAACCAATTTGATCTTCACCGATGGTACACATACGCGGGCAGAGAGTACAGAGTAATTTGCCGTTTTCGTGCGGCTCCCACCATTTTGCAATTTTTAATTCTTCTTGATGGGATTTCATGTTATACCTAAAACTAAATCCCGACTTCACATTTGCGAAATCGGGATGTGTTTAATTGTTAAACAACTTCGAAGCGAATCCAGTTTTCTCTGGCGTTCTTCATTTTCAATCCGCCTTCGGTAAAAATAACAAGATCACCTTTATCAACAATTTCTTGATCGAGCAGCATTCGGTGAACAATTTTCGCGGCATTGTGTCTATCGCTTATATCTTTGCAGTGAAGAGAAATAACTCCCCACTTAAGAGAAAGTTTGTTCATCGTTTCGAAACTACTGGAAACAGCAACTATTAATCCTTGCGGTCTAAACTTAGAAAGACTGTTCGGTGTATTCCCTTTTTCTGTGAAGGCAACAATAGCTTTGGCATTAATCTGCTTGCTTATAGAACAAATTCCTTTGTTCATCGAATCAAAAAGGTTTTCGTCAATGTATTCCGGTTTAGAGAAATTTATTTCTTTTTCAAATTCGTAAGCGCGTTCAGCGTTTACAATAATTTCGTTCATCAGCTTAACGGCTTGTGCCGGATATTTACCAACGGAAGTTTCCGCGCTGAGCATAACTACATCGGTTCCGTCCCAAACTGCGTTTGCAACATCGGAAGCTTCTGCGCGCGTTGGTACCGGATTGCTTACCATAGATTCAAGCATTTGCGTTGCTGTTATTACAAGCTTTCCAAGTTCGTTGCATCTTTTAATAATTCTCTTCTGAATAATAGGGACTTCGTAAGATTTTAATTCTACTCCTAAATCGCCGCGCGCTACCATTATTCCATCGGCAGCGTGAACAATGCTTTCGAAATTGGAAACTGCTTCCGGTTTTTCAATCTTAGCGATTATCGGGATTTCAAATCCGCGCTCTGCCATCCACTTTTTTAGTTGAAGAATATCAACTGCATTTCGTACAAACGAAAGGGCAACAAAATCAACGCGATGTTTAAGTGCAAACTCTAAGTTCGTAAGATCCTTTTCGGTTACCGAAGGTGTACTTAGTTTCATTCCGGGAAGATTCATTCCTTTCTTCGGCTTGAGCTTTCCTCCTTCTATTACTTCGCATATAACCGATTTTTTTAGTCTGCTCATAACTTTAAGGTGAATCAATCCGTCATCGATTAAAATTTTGTTTCCAACTTCTGCATCCTTAGCTAACAGAGAATAGGAAGTTGAAATTCTTGAAGCATTTCCGACAACTTTTTCGGTTGTAATTTCAATTTGTTGTCCCTTCTCAATAGTAATTTCCGGTGCTTCCAATTCACCGATTCTTATTTTGGGTCCTTGAAGATCAATTAGAATTGGGATAGGCAAAGATTTTGAAACGCATAAATCATTTATTGAATGAAACACTTTTTCGAAATATTCAAAATCGCCGTGCGAAAAATTCAACCGGAATGCATTACATCCCGCATCGATTAATGATTCCAAATTTTCAATAGAATCTACAGCCGGTCCAATGGTAGCTAGTATTTTAGTCTTTGCAAAAACTTTACTCACTTTTTCCTTCCTTTGTTTGATTTAACTTTTGTTACACGTTTTGTTTTTTTTACATCCTTCTTTTCAGAAGCCGGACGCAAACGCTTTCGCATCAGCTTCAATTCTTTTTCAACTACGCCAAAAATTGTATTCGGTTCCCAGCTTCCGTTCTTTTGCAAACTGCCGGCTTTTATTCCGGTAAGAATCTCAATTGCTTCTTCAACCTTTGAAACTGAGTAAATATGAAACTTGCCCTCAATAACTGCATTTATAACTTCATCTTTCAGCATTAAGTCTTTAACATTTTGTTGTGGAATGATTACACCTTGCTTTCCGGTTAGCCCGCTTCCAAAGCAAGTATCAAAGAACCCTTCAATTTTTTCATTCACACCGCCGATTGGCTGAATTTCCCCTTTTTGATTTACAGAGCCGGTAATTGCAAATGATTGCCTTATTGGAATGTTTGAGATTGCTGAAAGCAAAGCGGCAATTTCTGTAATTGAAGCACTATCGCCGTCAATCATTCCGTAACCTTGTTCAAATACTAAACTTGCTGTAAATGAAAGTGGAATCTGTTTGCCGAAATTTTCTCTAAAGTAACCTGAGATAATTAACACACCTTTGTTGTGAGTATTGCCACTCATTCCGGCTTCACGTTCCACATTGATAATGCTTCCGTTGCCCAAACCAACCGAGGCTGTAATGCGCGTCGGTTTACCAAAACCATAATCGCCGCTTTCGTAAACCGCTAAGCCATTTATCGTTCCAACACGTTCACCATCAGTATCAATTAAGAAGGTTTTTTCTTTTATCATTTCGGAAACTTTAGATTCATAAAGTCCGTGTCTTTCTTTTGCCGCTACATAAGCATGGTTAACATCTTTATCTTTTACAATTTTATTTCCGTTAGAACCGGACCAAAACGAAGCTTCGCGGGCAAGATCAGCAATGTAGGCAAATCGCGTTGTGAGTTTATTTTTTTCACCGGCATAACGAGCTCCATATTCCGTGATTCTCGCAATAGCAGACTTATCAAACTCCAAAAGCTTTTCATTAGCAATTAATTTTTTGATAACAGCAGCATATTCATTCACTGCTACATCTGTTCGTTTCATTTCATAATCAAAATCGGCTTTGATCTTGAAAATCTTATTGAAATCGTCTTCGTAGTTCGAAAGGATTGAATAGATATAATTGCTTCCAATCAAAATGACTTTTGTATTGATCTCAATCGATTCCGGTTTTAAGACGCTTGGTGAAAACTGGAAGAGATTAGAAACGTCTTGAATTTCCAGCTGACCATAAAGCAAAACACGCTTCAATGCTTTCCAAACTCCGGGCTCCAGAAATGCATCCTTAGCATTAATAATTATATAACCGCCGTTCGCTCTTAGTAGCGAGCCCGCTTTAATCCTTGTAAAATCTGCGTACCATCCGCCGCGACCGTCGCTATATTTTTCAATAGTGCCAAATAGATTGCTGTATGTCGGCGATGTTTCAACAATGATAGGACATTTCTTCTGTTTCGAATTGTCGTGAATAATATTTACTTCATACTCTTTTAAGTAATCAATTATTACGCCTTCTTCGGATTCTTCGCGTACCGGGCGCTTGCCTTTGAACACATCAAGATTCTGAATAATATTATCTTCAACTTTCTGCATGTACTTTGTAACGCGGGCGTTGTGGTATTTCTTTTTGATTTCATCAATCGTTACAGAAATCAATCCGTTAACAAAATTGCTCTCCAGTTGAACAAGCCTTTCTTGAAACTCTTGAGTTTGCTTTAAGCTGTTCCGGAAAACAAGCTGAAGCTCTTCCTGATAACTCGCGTATTTGTTGATCAACTGTTCACGCTGATCACTGCTGATCTTTTCTGCTTTTACTAAATCATTAAGCTGATAAAGATTTACCGGAGTATTATCGAACACTGCAAAAATTTCCGGGCGAATCATCTCGCCATCTTTTACTTGTCCAAGTGTAAAATTGTCTTTCTTTAGTTTTTCTTCAAAGTAGGACATCATCTTTTGCTGCTTCTGTCCAAACTCGGCAATAATTTTTTTCTTTTCCGAAACGAATGGCTCTGCTTCCAATAACTGAGGAATTTTTTCCTGGAAGAATTTTATTACTCTGGCAAGATCACGTCTAAATTTTACTGCTTGTCCGGCGGGAAACTTCAAAAGCATTGGGCGGTCCTCGTCGCCAAAGTTGTTAACGTAGGCATAGTCACGAAGGTTTTCGCAATCACTCGCAATTGCTTCCAGCATCATTTTTATTGTTGAAAATTTTCCGGTGCCGCTTAGGCCGGTAATAAAAATATTATAACCGGGACTTTTCAAATCGACGCCAAGGCGCAATGCCTTTAATGCGCGTTCTTGTCCAACGATTCCTTCCATTGGTTTAACATCTGTTGTCGTTTCAAAATCAAAAACACTCGGGTCGCAATTCCATTTTAGTTCTTCCGGCTTTAACTTCTGTACGAGTTTTGCCTTAATAAGAGTCATTTTTTTCCAAATTTCTAGAGGATGTACACTTAAAATAAAGATAAAAGTAAAAAGAAGTACTCTAAAATACGAATCACTAATTATAGAGACTAGCCAACTAAAATTTTATTCCTTGTTTTATTCATTTTACACTCAATTATTCGGTTTTTGTCTGAATTTAATTCTTACGGGAGTGAATAAGATTTAGTTTTCGTGCACAAACCAAATAAAGGAGTCCGTAATGAAAAAAGCTATCATCACAATTGTACTTGCAGTATTCTTTTTCTCATCTTATTCCAATGCAGCAGGAATTGAAAAACAAATTCAAGATAAGTCGAGCGCGGTTAGCTCCGAAAAGGAATTGTTTGTTTTGTTAACAAATGGTGATAAAGAAGTATTAACCAAAATGGTTGCCCCGTATTTAAATGTTGCAGCTAAATCATGGGAAAAGAGAACACTCTTAATCTGGGGTCCTTCCGAAAAAACAATTGCCGAAAATCCGGATCTAAAAGAACTAATTGCTAAACTAAAAGATGGTGGAGTGATTCTAAAGGCGTGTAAATGGTGCGCTGAACAATACATGGTTGGCGATGTATTAAGCTCGCTTGGTTTCGAAGTCGCCTACATGGGAACGCCGCTAACAGAGGCACTTCAAAGTAATATGAAGGTTATGATTTTCTAAAGTCGATAATTATTAAAGTAACCAGTTGTATGAATTGAACTCCAGCGAATTATTTATTTTTGATTCACACAACTGGTTTTTATTAATTAGTTTATAGTTGTAAAAGATTTCAGTGTAGTGTTAATGAAGAACAGATGGTTGCTATTAATAATATCCTGGCAAATTATTGGGATTGGGTATGCGTTAGCATTCTCATATCCAATCCATAATTTTCATGGGTTCATTTACCGGTTAATGCTCACCCTTTCAATTGTTAATTCGGTTGCGCTAACCGGCAGTGTCGTTTTCCTCATCATTGATGCAAAGCTGAATCGAGACAGTAAACACAATTGGATCTACTTTGGAATTTCGATTATAGTAATTGTGGGCAGCTATTTTTTAAGCAAAACTTTTGTTACTCCTTTCGTTAATTCCGTTTGCGATGCAAATGTTAAGCATGACGTGGATAAAAACCATATTTATGTGATAACGGCAAATTTTGTAATGAGTGTTGCAATAGTTGCCTCGTATCTGATTCTTTATTTCTACTTCAAACTAAAAAACGACTGGGAAAGAAAAGTTTATGAAATTGAATCGCTGAAAAGACTTCAGTTGGAAACCAAATTTACACTTCTTCAATCGAAGGTTAATCCTCATTTTCTTTTCAATACTCTCAACACTGTTCTTAACCTGATATATAAAGTGCCGGATAAAGTTGAAACGATCATTCTCAACCTATCTGAAATCTATAGAAATTTGCTCAACCTGCCCGAATCGCAGCCAATTACAATTGAAGAAGAGTTAAGACTTGTTAACCGGTATCTTGAAATAGAAAAAATTAGATTGAATGAAAGACTTGAGTACAGCATTAGCGCAAATGAAGAAACGCTTACGTTCTTAATTCCGCCGTTAATTCTTCAAACTCTTGTTGAGAATGCTGTGATACATGGAATAGCTCCAAAGAAAAACGGCGGCAAGATTATGGTCGAAATTACCAATATTCCAAAGGGCGTTCTTATCGTTATTACAGATACCGGAGTTGGTTATCAATCAAGTGAAGTACACAATGGATTTGGAATTTACAGTGTTAAAGAAAGATTAAAATTACGCTATAAGGGAAACGCCGGGTTTGAAATAACCGGCTCACAAGGAAGTGGAACCATAATTAAAATATCATTGCCAAATGAATAAGATAAGATCAATCATAGTAGAAGATGAGATAAATTCTCTGGAGCGACTTCAAACATTGCTTTCGGAATTCGAAGAGATTGAAATTATCGGCACGGCTGCCGATGGCGATGAAGCAGTTGCCAAGATTAACGAGCTAAAACCGGATTTAATTTTTCTTGATATTCAGTTGCCAGTACTAAATGGATTTTCAGTTCTGCAAAAAATTACTGCCAAACCCAAAGTTGTTTTTGTTACCTCCTATGACCAGTACGCGATAAAAGCCTTTGAAGAAAACGCCGTGGATTATATTCTGAAGCCTACATCTAAAGAGAGACTTGCAAAGTGTATCAACAAAGTGAAAGAGATCTCACAGCCATTCGATGAAAATTTAATAAGATTGCTGAAGAGAAGCGTTTATCCCGAATTCACCATCAGATTCGCTGTTAAAGTTAAGGATGAGGTTTTAATCTTACCGTCGGAAAAAGTATTCTACTTTAGAGCAGATAATAAATACTTATTCCTCGCAACAAATGAGAGAGAATATTTTTATGAATCGACACTTAAGAGTCTGGAAGAGACTCTTGACCCAACTGCTTTTATAAGAGTGAGCAAAAGCCACATTGTAGCAATTGATAAAGTTTTAAAATTCAGTAAGTGGTTTCTTGGAGATTATAATGTTGTTCTGTCTGATAAAAACAGCGCAACAATCAAAGTCGGGAGAAAATATTTACCTCTATGCCGGGAAAAATTTAAGTTCTGATAAACCCGCCAACTCAAATTGATAAATTCACATTTCCCTTCTGCGATTAACTTCAACCGATTAATTAGCGGTGACCTCTGAAATATTAAGACTAAGTCGTGGTGAGCCTGCCGGCGAGGCATGCTTGTCGCAGTCATGGTGAGCTTGTCGAACCATGACATTACAAACTAAATTGTCATACTTCGACGGGCTAGGTACGACACTAAAAATTAGTTATTCAATTGTCTCTTGCGAACAACGAATTTGTACTCATCGAATAACGGTTACTAAATTCTTTCTTAACTTTACAGCGCAAAAATCCTTCCGCCTTGTGGCGGGAAGGGTGTTTTCTATTTTAAAATACTGAAAAGGAATTATGAAGCAGCCTTTCGAGCAGATTATTGATAAGATTGAATCGTTCCGGAGTTTGCATGAACAAATTAAGCTGGGTGAAAAACAGATTCTTGTCTCTCCATTTTCCGGTTCTACTAGAAGCTTGTTTATACAAAGAATTGTCAATTCCGAAAATCAAATTTTAGTTTTACTTCCGTCTGTACAATTAGTAAATGAAATAAAAGTAGAACTTTCGATTTTAGGTATGGAGAAGTCCGTAGTTGCAGCAGATGACCTTTCGCCGGAAATGCTGCAAGAGAAATTAACCGACTTGAATTCGAGAAATCACTTTGTTCTACTTTCTACTTACGAACTTCTAAAGCTTAAGCTTCCTTCTAAGCAAAACATAGAATCGAATACAACCAATATTGAGATTGGAGGAAATTTAAGCTATGACGATCTCATCGAATACTTTAATGAAATAAATTACAATCGAGATAAATATGTAGAGCAGCCGGGGGATTTTGCCGTGCGCGGTTCTATTATAGATTTCTGGTCTTACAGCGAAAAACAGCCTTGCCGTTTGGAGTTCGATGGGGACTTCATTGAGTCGATTCGCCACTTTGATGCCGAGACACAGCGCTCCGCCGATAAATTGGAACGAGTTACTCTTGCTGTTTCACTCGCATCAATTCCTAAAAACACCGGGGATATATTCGATTACTTAAGTAATCCGTTAATAATTGCAGATGACTATGAATTGCAAAATCTCTTTAAGAAGGCAAGCGTTGAAAAAGAAAAAGATATAACCGATGATCTTGATGATGATTTGAAAGAAGAATTATACGAAGGAGAAGAGAACAGCGAAAAAGATCATGTTCAAGAACAAGATCAAGAGAAGAATGAAAATCTTAGCTTAGAAGAATTGTATAGTAAAAAAGCTCGCTGGCTGATTGAATCTGCGTTTGACCGAGACAATAGAGTTGAATTACACTTTTCAGAATCGCCCGTAATTAATTCTAGTTATGAACTGTTGGCTAATGTTCTCATCGATTACTCGAACAAGAATTATCAAATATATATCGCCGTTGAAAACGAATTGCAGAGCAAGCGTTTGTACGATCTGCTGTGCGAAATCAAGAGCGATATTGCCGGGTTATTTGAAACTGGAGCGGTTAAATTGCAAGTCTTCCCGATTAAGAGCGGATTCGTTGACAAGCAATCAAAGCTCTTTGTTCTTACAGATTACCAGATTTTCAACAAACCATACAGAACAAAACTTTCCACCAAAGCGAAATACAGAAAATCCCGCGTCAAAGATTTTGCATCAATCAAGCGGGGAGATTTTGTTGTACACGAGAGTTTTGGTATAGGGCAATACGCCGGTTTGGAGAAAATTAAGATCGGCGATATTGAGCAAGAGTCGATAAAAATATTGTATGCCGAGGGAGGTGTTGTATATGTTAATCTAAATTATCTCTCGCTTGTTAAAAAATTCTCTTCGCAAGACAATGCTCAGCCAAGACTTTCTGTACTTGGCGGCAGCGAGTGGAAGACAACTAAGAAAAAAGTTAAAGCTAAGATTAAAGAAGCTGCGCGCGAGCTTATTACACTTTACGCTAAACGAAAAGCAGCAAAGGGTTTTTCATTCAGCGCCGATTCCATTTGGCAGCGCGAGCTTGAAGCTTCTTTCATGTACGAAGACACACCCGATCAGACAAAAGTTACAGAAGAAGTTAAAGGCGATATGGAAGGAGAGAATCCGATGGACCGCCTTGTGTGCGGCGATGTTGGGTTCGGCAAAACTGAGATTGCTGTACGAGCCGCGTTTAAAGCTATGAATGATGGTAAGCAAGTTGCACTTCTTGCGCCAACAACAATTTTAACCGAGCAGCATTTCAACACGTTTAAGAATCGTCTTTCGCAGTATCCGGTTAGGGTTGAAGCACTTTCCCGGTTTCAGTCGACAGTTAAACAAAAAGAAATTATAGAGAAATTGGCAAAAGGAGAAGTTGATGTTGTAATTGGAACGCATCGGCTTCTTTCGAAGGATATAAAATTTAAAGACTTGGGCTTGCTAATTATAGATGAAGAACATCGCTTTGGTGTAATGGCAAAGGAGAAGCTTCGTTCTTATAAAACTAATGTTGATACTCTAACTCTTACAGCAACACCAATTCCTAGAACACTTAATTTATCTTTGCTCGGAGCTCGCGATCTTTCGATAATGGCAACGCCTCCGCCAAACCGCCAGCCGATTTATACTAAGGTTGCAATGTTCGAAATTCCGAAAGTGCGCGAATGGATTCTAAGCGAGATTAGAAGAAACGGACAAGTCTATTTTGTTCACGATAGAATCCAATCAATAGAAAAAATAGCCGCATATGTTAAAAAGTATGTACCGGAAATTAGCATTGGCATAGCGCACGGAAGAATGAAACCCGCTGAACTTGAGAAAATTATTTACGGTTTTTTGAACAAGCAATATCACATGCTTATCTCTACAAAAATTATTGAGAGCGGGCTGGATATTCCGAATGTTAATACAATTATCATCAACCGCGCCGACAGATTTGGTTTGGCGGAGCTTCATCAATTAAGAGGAAGAGTTGGAAGAAGCGATAGACAAGCTTACGCGTATTTATTGGTTCCATCATTGAATACAATAACAAAAAAAGCTGTTAAGAGACTTGCCGCTATTGAAGAATACACAGACCTTGGCGAAGGTTTTAGTTTGGCAATGCGCGATCTTGAAATTCGCGGTGCCGGAAATTTGCTTGGTACAGAACAGAGCGGCAACATTGATACTGTTGGCTTTGATCTTTATATGAAAATGGTTGATGAGGCTGTTGAAGAATTGAAGCAAGATGAATTCAAAGAGATATTCAAAGACTTGCCAAAGCAGCAAG
>CAZEDR010000022.1:0-21142 GCA_964510975.1 uncultured Melioribacter sp.
TCAACCGGCAAACAAAATGTATTTTGATTGATCCTTACGCAAACGCATTTAACGACGGTCCGGCGGATTCTCCTTGGAAGAAAGACATTACGGAAATGAAGCCGGAGCTTCACGAGCGCAAATTTGAAATTGATTCGCTTTGCTATCCTGTTCGTCTTGCATACAATTATTGGAAAACAACCGGTGATATTTCCATCTTCGATAAAGACTGGATTGCCGCAATGAAATTGGTTTTGAAAACTTTCCGCGAGCAGCAGCGCAAAGATGGAACTTCACCTTACAAGTTTATGCGTACAACCGCGTGGGCAACTGATGGCGTTGTCCTCGGCGGATATGGAAACCCTATTAATCCGGTTGGATTAATAGTTTCCGTTTTCAGACCTAGTGATGATGCGACGATCTTTCCATTCTTAATTGCCTCTAACTATTTTGCTGTTGCTTCACTTAAACAACTAACTGAAATCTTCAAAGCAGTAATTGGTGATAAAGATGCTGCAAGAGATTTTGCTCTGCTCGCATATGAAGTTGAAGAAGCGTTAAAAGTATATTCTGTTTCCGAACACTTAAACTTTGGAAAAATTTTCGCTTATGAAGTAGATGGTTTTGGAAACAAATTATTTATGGATGATGCTAATGTTCCAAGTTTGCTTTCACTTCCCTATCTGGATGCAGTTGATGTGAATAATCCTGTTTACCAAAACACACGCAAATTTTTATTCAGCAAAAACAACCCATATTACTTTGAAGGAAAAGCCGGAAAAGGAATTGGCGGACCGCATGCCGGACTTGGAATGATTTGGCATCTTGCTGTAATTATGCGTGGACTAACAAGCATTGATCAAAATGAAATTCGGGAGTGTATTAAAATCTTGAAGCACACTCACGCGGGCACTGGTTTTATGCATGAGTCATTCAACAAGGACGATGCGGCTAAATTTAGCCGCCCTTGGTTTGCATGGGCAAATACTTTGTTTGGAGAGTTAATTATTAAAGTGGCAAATGAACATCCGCAGTTATTGAAAGTGGAGTATTAGTTAGTCTTCTTTTGCAATTTTCAAACAAGTAGCGAAAAGTTCATCTTTAATCCTAAACCCATTATTTCTTAATTGAACCAAGATTGGTTTTACAGATTGAATGATATTTGGGCTTTTTGCGGAAAGAATCAAACTAATAGTTCCAATCGCCTTGATACCAAAAGCTGCGGCACATTTGCGTGCGGCAAGGTCATCAATTACCGCAATATGCCCTTCGTTATTAATACAGTATGATAAAACTTCACTTTCTCCTTTACCTAAATCCCATGCCGCTATTCTTAAATCAATCGTGACCACATGAAAAAGAGGCAATCCACTAATCCATTTTATTGCAGGATCGGTTTTGTCCGGGTGAGCTGTAATTTCATCGCGCACCCCTTCTGCTATTATCAAAACATCTGCTTGATGCAACAATATATCTATTCGGTCTATTGCGCAGAGCGAAATAATTGGAGAAGCATTTACAACAAATTTATTCATGTGTGTGTTCAGTAAGTAATTCCTCTCCCGTTTCTTGGAAAGGAGATACTCCGTAATCGTTCAAAGCAACAAGAAACGATTGCCTACTTACGCCTGCAATCTCCGAAGCTTTTGATTGTGATATTTTTCCAAGTTCATACCATTTAATTGCGGCAGCCATCCTCATTTGAGAAACAAATTCATTAGGAGCTGCTCTTAGTGTAGCTAACAACTCCGAAGGCAGTTCGATTTTTATTTCAAAGTTCATAGTGCACCCAAAGATTCTTATTTTACATATAAGATATAAAATCATCCTCAACTTCTTCAAGGAAAGAATTATGAAAAAGTGGTTGTTTATTATAACTCTAACTGCTTCATCTCTATTGGCTCAAAGAAATCTAACACAGTATGTAAGCCCTTTTATGGGAACGAATGGACACGGACATGTTTATCCCGGCGCAACAGTACCATTTGGAATGGTGCAGCTAAGTCCCGATAATGGCCGGGGCGGATGGGATTGGTGTTCCGGTTATAATTACTCCGATAGTCTGATTGCCGGATTCAGCCATACACATTTAAGCGGTACCGGTATTGGCGATTTGTGCGACATTAGTTTTATGCCGACTGCTTTGCCCAAGAATTTTGATGATTCAAAAATCAGTGCGCACAAATTTCAGACAAAGTTTTCACATAAAAATGAAAAAGCCGAACCCGGATTTTACACTGTTACTTTAGATAACAAAGTGAAAGTGGAATTAACCGCAGCATTAAGAAGCGGAATTCAGCGTTACTCTTTTCCCAAAAATAATGATGCCTATGTTCAACTTGATTTAGGCTTTGCAATTAACTGGGATTCTCCGGTTGAGACTTATATAAAAATTGAAAGCACCACGCGTATTGTTGGATATAGGTTATCTAAGGGTTGGGCTGAAGACCAGAGAGTTTATTTCGTTTCGGAATTTTCTAAACCGATTACACTTCATTGGCTTGGCAATGATACTACTCTCCCGCAAGGCATCACGGAGTATAAATCGAAAAAGACCAAAGCGGTTTTCAAGTTCGATTCAAATCAACTGACTATTCGTACCGCGATTTCTTCCGTCAGCATTGCTAATGCAAAAGCCAATCTTGTTGCAGACAACGCGGCACAGAGTTTTGAAAAAACAAGAGCCTCGGCTTTGCAGCAGTGGAATAAAGAACTAAATAAAATTCTTGTCAAATCAACCGATAGAAATCAGCTCACAACTTTTTACACTTCATTTTACAGAACAATGCTGGCTCCGGTAATATTTAGCGATGTTGACGGTAGTTATAAAAGCCCGGATAAATCAGCACGTAAAACCAATGGTTATACAAAGTACAGTATATTTTCTTTGTGGGATACTTTCCGTGCTGCTAATCCTCTTTATACAATTACTCAGCCGGAACGCATTAACGATATGATCAATTCTATGCTCGCACATTTCCGCGAATACGGATTGCTTCCGGTTTGGGAATTAGCCGGTAACGAAACTAACTGCATGATTGGTTATCACGCAATTCCGGTTATTACAGATGCAATACTCAAGGGCTTTAATGGATTTGATGTTAATGAAGCTTTCGTAGCGATGAAACTTTCCGCAATGCAAGATCAGTTTGGATTAAAGGAATATCGCGAACTCGGTTACATTCCAGCAGAGAAAATAAATGAGTCCGTTTCAAGAACTCTTGAATACGCTTATGATGATTGGTGTATTGCTCAAGTTGCAAAACACTTAGGCGTTGATGAAGATTACAAGACATATTCAGCGCGCGCGGAATATTATAAAAACTTGTTTGATGCTTCAACCGGATTTATGCGCGGAAAGCTTAGCGATGGAACGTGGCGCTCTCCATTTAATCCTAAACGCTCTGATCATAATGTTCATGATTATACAGAAGGAAATGCTTGGCAATATTCATGGTTCGTTCCGCAAGATGTACAAGGATTGATTAATCTACACGGAGGAAAAGAAAAATTCTCACTTAAACTCGATTCACTTTTTACAATTGATTCTAAGGTTGAAGGAGATAATGCCAGCCCGGATATCAGCGGCTTGATTGGACAATACGCGCACGGCAACGAACCAAGTCATCACACAGCTTATATGTTTAACTTCACCGGCGAGGCATGGAAAACACAAAAGCTTGTTTCACAAATTTTGAGAACTCTATATAATCACACACCGGATGGATTATGCGGCAACGAAGATTGCGGGCAAATGTCTGCATGGTTTGTCTTTAGTGCGTTGGGTTTTTATCCATTCAATCCGGCAGATCAGAATTATCAAATCGGCTCTCCGATGTTTGATGAAGCCACTTTAACATTAGAGAATGGAAAGAAGTTTATTATTACAGCACAAAATGTTTCTGCCAAAAATATTTATGTACAGAACGTTGTGCTAAATGGGAAGGAATTAACAAAGAGTTTTTTTAATCATAACGATCTTTTGCAAGGCGGTAAGTTAATTTTAAGGATGGGCACTAAGCCAAATAAACAATTGTGGAATTAAGAAGAGTTTTATCGAACTGTCGGCAGACTAAATTTCTATTCTGGTCAGTACGCCATGAAGTTTATGGTACGGCAGTTCGATGAACTGAACAAAGTTTGGTGTAATTCTTTTTATGAATGCGAAGAACTTGAGATACATTTTTTTTGCTTTAATATCATCAACACCGTAGAACATAACCTTCGGATCAATATTAGTTTCTTTTAATAGCTTCGGAATATCTAATCTTTCCATATAACCGACTTGTATTTCAAGTCCCGAAAGTCCATCTGCAATTTCCGGAACGTAAAGTTTCTGTATTCCGCGCGGTGTATCTGTAGTAACAATCGAAACAAGAACATTATCCTCATAAAGAATTCCACCTCTTAACGTGCAGTGTACCATGTATGGCGGAATCATATCTAAACTCTTAGCAAAAAATAATGCTGTTCCCGGCAGCACTTTTCCCGAATCATAAATCTGTTGATAGCTAACAAGGTAAGTATCTATTGGTAAAGAACGGAATGAACGATAAATCGCTCTGTTGCCCTTAGTCCAAATAAAGATTATAGCAAATGGAACGGCTGCAATAATTATTGACCAGTAACCGCCATGCGGAATTTTGGTAAATACGGAAATCAAAAATGCGATGTTTACGATTATTACAAGCGAGGCAATTACTACTTTTAATTTCTTCTTCTGTTTTGTATAAATCCAAAGCATGAAAACAGTGCTAACCGCCATGGTTGCCGTAACTGCAAACCCATAAGCTGCGGCTAAATTATGCGATGCTTTGAAAATTAAAATTATCACTATTACGGAGATGAGCAAGAGCCAATTAACAGAGTCTATATAAATCTGAGATTTCAGATGAGTTGACGTGTATTTAACTCTTGTAAGCGGGAATATGTGCGTACGTATTCCTTGATATACGAGTGAGAAAACTGCGCTTATCATTGCCTGTGAAGCAATAATTGTTGCGAACAAAGTAAGAATTAAAAACGGAACGTAAAGAAACTCGGCTTGTCCCTTCACCATAGAAAACAAAATGTTTGCATTCGGATTATAATTAGCGCCCTGTGCAATAACATATGAACCTTGCCCAAAGTAGTTCATTACAAGACCTATAAAGACAAAAATCCATGCTTGGCGGATTGGTTTCTTGCCAAGATGTCCCATATCAGCATACAATGCTTCGCCGCCGGTAGCACACAATATAACTTCGGAGAGAACAACAAAGCCCGCAGCGCCGTTATTCAACATAAATTGAATACCATAGTGAGGACTTAAAGAAAAGACAACTGATGGATTGTGAATCATCGAAAGGAATCCTGAAAGGAAAAGCGCAGTAAACCAGATTACCATTATAGGACCGAATGATGCCGCGACTTTATCTGTTCCTTTTGACTGAATCATAAATAAAAGAATAGTAATAACGATTGTTATGGTTACTATTGCGTTTACACTGATATGACCCATACCTGGAATTAGTTGAAGACCTTCCACTGCTGAAAGAATACTTATTGCTGGAGTAATAACTCCATCGCCCATTAGAAGAGAAACACCAACGTAGCCCATAAATGTAACAAAGGCTATTGATCTGCCTTTCTTTAATGTACCGTGTAAAATTTCTTTAAGAACTACTATACCACCCTCGCCCTTTGAATCTAAATGCATGGCAAGAAAAGTATATTCCACTGTAACAAGAATTATTAGTGTCCAGAACATTAAAGAAAGTATTCCGAGCACATTTTCTTGTGTTGGTGTGGTAAACATAAAGATTACACTTAAGGTATAAATAGGACTTGTTCCGATGTCTCCGAAAACAAGTCCTAGTGCTTTAAGTATTTCGCTAAAATTAGTGTTAGCAGATTTTTTGTGGGCCATTAAATGTGTTTGCCTAGAAATGATTTTAGCCAAAAATGGCTGTGTAGACTAAATAACCTACTATGTAGAGAATACTGAATCCGATAATTCCCATTAAGAAATAGAAACCAAAACTGCTTGCGTGTGTTTCTTTTTTATTTGCTTCCATTGCCGCTCCTTTTTAGTAAAACCAAAAATGTGTTGCCATGACGCAGTGCGAAGATAATTATTTTTTAGAACACACAAAAAATTAGTTTTGTCTTTTATTGGTAGCGGTTTTGAAAATATCCTTCGGTAGGAGACCTTTGCATAATTAATTATTTAATCAGAAATAGCCCGCGGATGACGCGCCCGCCTCGCTTCGCAGTCGAAGCGGGGATTTAACAGATGCTTCGGTACACTCAAGCACAGGTTTACACTGATATATTTTTGATTCATTAATTACGCGACACTCTCCTACGGGATTTTTTGCTCCGTTAGGAGCGACATATTTATAGAATAATGAACACGGTATTTATTAAGTCCCTTTAGGGTCGGTATAAAACAATTAACCAACTAGGTGAATTTTATTGCTCATTAAATCCACCATCATGTTAATATTTTTCTATCCTAGTATTTCCTATATCGGGATTGAGGTAATTAAGAAATCTGCTTTCTTGATTTGAGAATAAGAGACTATTGTTTATTTTGCCGCAACTTTTGCAGAATCGTTTAATGAAAGAACAACCAAAGAAAACTGAGTTAGTACGCGGATTAACATTAACTGCGGCAGTGATGCTAGTAGCCGGATCGATGATTGGTTCCGGTATATTCCGTAAACCGGCAACAATGGCAAGTCAATTAGGCTCTCCCGAACTTTTAATATTTGTTTGGATTGCCGCAGGCCTTATCACATTAATTGCCGTACTGGTAAATGCCGAAGTTGCCGGAATGATAGATGCAACCGGTGGGCAGTATGTTTACTTCCGTAAAATGTACGGTGATTTCACCGCTTACCTATATGGCTGGTCTATTCTTTCAGTTATTCAAACCGGAAGCCAAGCAGCAATTGCATACGCTTTTGCAGAATACTTAGGCTACTTTATTAAATACCCGCAGCTACCGCAAGCGTGGCAAGACTTTGCGGTGTTTATGCCTCTTGTTGGAGATATCCATCCCTTTGCAGATTTTGGAACTAAGGCTGTTGCAATTTCAGTAACGGCTTTTCTAACCAGTGTGAATTATGCCGGTGTAATCTTCGGTGGAGCAGTCCAGACAATAGTCACATTTATTAAGATTGCTTCAATTTTGCTAATTATTTTTTTGCTTTTATTCGTTGGCAATGGAAGTTTCTCTAATGTTTACAACGGATTTGCGTTGCCACATAAATCTACTGCTGGCTTTATAAGTATGTTGGGATTAGCTTTTGCCGGCGCTTTCTGGGCTTACGATGCATGGAATAATATCACGTTTGTTTCCGGCGAAGTTAAAAACCCAAACCGGAATGTTCCCCTTGCACTTTTTTACGGAACGCTAATTGTAATTGCAGTTTATGTTTTGATAAATGTAGCGTTCTTGTATGTTCTCCCTATTGACGAAATGGCAAAATCTCCTTTAGTTGCCGCAACAGCTGCCGAAAAAATATTCGGCCCAAATGGAGCTTCAATAATTTCAATTGCCGTAATCATTTCTACTTTTGGCGCACTTAACGGAAGCATCTTGTCAACAGCACGGGTACCATTCGCAATGGCAAGAGCAAATTTGTTTTTCAAAAGCTTAGGCAACGTTCATCCTAAGTTTGGAACACCGCATACTTCGTTACTTGTTCAAGGAATTTGGTCTTGTGTTTTAGTTCTTTCCGGCTCGTTCGATATGATTACTGATTACGTGATATTTGCTTCGTGGTTGTTTTACATGCTTGGCGCTTATGGTGTTTTCATTCTTCGCAAAAAGATGCCCGATGTTCACCGTCCGTATAAAGCTTGGGGTTATCCTTACACACCGGCAATCTTTGTAGTATTTGCATTTCTCTTTTTGGTAAACTCTATTGTTTCCGATACTCAGAACGCAATGATGGGATTGATACTGGTTCTAAGCGGGCTTCCATTTTACTTTTTCTGGAAACGCAAGCAAACAATTACCAAATAGAAACAAAGCTATTTGAATAATAGGCGTTGCATTTGGGCTAATATCCAAAACATGCAAAAGAAGTATTTTGTGATTCAACAAGTTGGTTTACTTAAAATATCCGCAAAAAACCCAAGAAAAAAGTTGGGCATTGCAATAAAGGACAACTAAACAATTAGAATAAATTGATTTTACGAGAATATTAAAAACAAATAATACGCCATTCCAAAAAGCATTGTGCCCGCAATAAGAAATATTATGAACGATAAATAATTCATTTGCGCGGTTTTTCTTTTCATCTTAATCCCCTCAGATTCCGTTTCGATAGAAACACTCATTTGTATTCTTCTACAATGTACTTTTGAGCGTAGCGTTCAATTGATTCGTTAACAATTTTAAAAGCTTCTTCTTTACCAACTATTTTTTCTACTACTACATTTTTGTGTTCCAGCTTTTTATAATCTTCAAAAAATCTTTGCAGCTGAACAGTTGTATGCGGAGGCAAATCATGCAAATCATCCATGTGATTAACGGAAATATCATTCTTTGCAACGGCAATGATCTTTTCGTCTTTCTCCATGTTATCAACCATTTCCATAACACCAATTACTTTTGCCTCAATTATGCAAAGAGGATCAACATCAACCGAACACATGACAAGAATATCAAGCGGATCGCCATCATCGCTTAGGGTTCTTGGAATGAAGCCGTAATTAGCCGGATAAAAAACAGAAGAGAATAGAACGCGGTCTAATCTTAGTAGACCGCTTTCTTTATCCAATTCATATTTTGCTTGAGAACCTTTGGGAATTTCAATAATCGCATTTACTACACTTGGAACACTATTACCAAAACTTACGTGGTGCCACGGATTAAAGTGAAAATCGCTTGTATCAATCATTTTTTCTTTCATTTAGAATTTGAGAATTATTTTCTGCTGTTAATCTGCGCTTAATGCTCTTAATACTTTTTTAGCGTCTTTATCGTTTGGATCAATTCTCAAAATTCGTCTCGCAAAGTTAATCGCCTCATCATTATTGCCGGATTGTAAATAGCAAGACATCAAAATCTTGAGTGTGGACATATCTCCCTTGTACTTTAAAAGTCTCAAATAGTATGGTATAGCCGCAGCGTATGCTTTTCTTTCGTAAGCGTTGTATCCAAGAGCGGAATTAGAAGCTATGTACTGATCCTTATATTGGGCTTCCTTGTTTCCAATTAGGCTCAGCATTTCTTTATGTTGATCTAACTGCGCTTGAGTTGAATCCAATGCAGTATATATTTGAATCAGAAAATTTCTGTTAGTAAAGTTTGTATCGTTTAACGCAACGGAACGAAGTAACGCGGCTCTTGCTTTTTCCAACTGATTATTCTTGAAGTTTGGATTAGCAGCAATTGAATCGGCGTTTTCTCTAAATTGGAAATGTGAAAAACCTAAATATCTCCATGCTGTTTCGTTTGTAGAATCTGCCTTTGCTTTTGCTTCATAATACTTAGCGGCTTCATCAAACTTTTTATCTCTAAAGAATCCGTTTGCTAATTCCATATAAATACTTGAGCGAGCCGGTTCAGCTTTAACAACTTTCTCGAAATACTTCATTGAGTTGACATCGTCTTTAACCATCTGAAATGATCTTGCCGTATTTTCTAACTCGTTTGTGCTTAACATAGAATCCGGAACTTGAGAATAATATTTTGCGGCGTCTTCATATTTTTTTAAGGCGTAAGCAGCAATAGCAGTGTTTTTCAGTAACTGAAGCTCGGTTGGAAATTTTTGCAAACCGGCAACGCCGAAGCTATATACTTTTTCAAAATTTCTGATTTCCAAAAGTGCGCGAGAAATCTTAAGGTAGGCATCTTTTGTCTGATCCTTATCCAAATATTTTTCATACAATAACGCTGCATCTGCATAGCGTTTTGCTTGATACATAATAGTTGCGGCTTCTAGATAGGCGGCAGCATTGTTTGGATCTATCTTAACAATATCCAAATACTTGTTGATCGCATCTGTATATTTTTTCTGTTTTACCATCAACTGTGCATTTTTGAATTTGAGGTCAATGTTGAGCGAATCTATTTTTTCAGCTTCTTCAAAATTCATAATAGCGAGTTCATTAACTCCCATTTTTGCATATGCATCACCCAAGTATTCATATACTTTTGGGTCCGGGTAATTTACTTCCCTTAAATTTATAAATATACCCAGAGCATCATTTGCTTTGCCGCTATCCAATATTTCTTTACCCAGGATAAATGCTTTTTTGTAATCTTTTTTTGTAATAGCCTTTTGTGCTTCATCGGCTTTATCCTGTGCAAAAACATTTACTGCTAAAAAAACAACCATTAGGAAGAGTGTAATTCGCTTCATTTTAACCTCGTCATCTTATTGTACCTTATTGGAACTGTGGCCGGACCGAGATCGTGTGCTAGAACAATTTTTTGACCCGGTGTGCTAGTCATAAATGTTGCAAAACCAGATCCAAGACCAATTCCAATTTCATTTAAAAATATATAACATTCTCTAATTAGTGGATAATCTCCGTTTGACAGATATCCGGCTACTGGTTCTATGTATTCTCCGCCGGTTATCGATCTTTCATCTGTTCCAATTCTTAAAATCTTTATTCCTTTAGATTCTCTCGCAACGTTTAATCCAACAACACCTACCGAATTTTTATTTTCAACTACACTTTTAACAACATCTTCTTCATTCTTAACTATAAACGCACCGCTTGGTTTTTTGTTCTCCAGCAGTTCTACTTTCAAATTTTCAAATATTCCGGAGTTCTGATCCGGAATAAAAACTTTATATTGTTTACTCTCACCGAGTAAAAGTTGTTTCAGCTGAGTAGTAGTCATTCTAGCTAAGGAGTGATTTGTATCAACAACCACCGTAAGCCCATCGTAGCAAACTTTAATTACCTTTACCTCAGATTTTGTCTTTTCAATAAACTTGTTTTCTTCATCCGTTACACCGCGCGAGCTAACAAACATTTGTATTTCGCCGTTAAGAATTTTTACTATTCCCTCTCGTGCTTTTACTTTTTCAACTTCTATCTTAGAAGAGGAATAAATAGAAACAAATGAATCTCTTTGTTCCACAACCATAGAATAAAGAGATTCATCTGCATAACATTTAATAGAGCCTCTAGTAGCTGTTTCTTTTGGTTCCGGACCACAGCCCGAAACATAGAGTGTTAATAATATTATCGATAATTTGGAAAAACTAATCAACTTCTTCATCATCTGTTCTGCGGTTTTTTATGGTGATTATAACAATCCGGTATAAACCGTAAAGAATCATTACAACCCCAAAAATTATTTTAACTTGTTCACTTGCAAAGGGTGTTGTTGGGAATAAATTTGTAACCATAATCGCAATACCCAACATTGCAAACAATACTCCGGCAGTATAACCAATGTAAACCATAAGTTTCTGAGTATTCATTTTAATTTTGCCCTTCAAGTGTAAATTTATAAGGAAGGACAATCCAAACTGCTATAGGTCTTTGATTCTGTAATGCCGGTGTAAACGCACTTTTCATTGCCGCGTCAATTGCATTTTGATTGAATAATTCAGAATCCGACTTAACAACCAGAGCTTTTCTCGCACGCCCTTCTTTATCAACCAATACTTTTACAAATACTTTCCCTGTAATGCCTGCACGTTTTGCAATTTCCGGATATTCAGGTGTTACTGCACGCACCATTTCGGGCATTTTTTCAAATGGTATAAACTCTTTTTCATTAGGAAGTACTTCTGTTTTTTCTTCTATTTCAATCTTCTCGTTCACTTGTACTGAAAAACCTTTTTCTAAACCGGGTAAAGTTAACTGCTGATTTCTAATTTCTTCTTGAGTTGACAAAGTTTGGTTATCGGAAGCTTCATCATTAGGTACAGGTACCGGCACTCCCATTTTTGGCACAGCAACAGAAGCTGAAATATTCACACGCGGAAGTATTGGCTGTATTGTAGTTTGAGGTATTTCGCTTATTTTATCAATAATCATTACATGCATCTTATCATCTGTCGATTCACGATTGTAAGTTTCAGCAAAGTAGTATGTGCCAATTACTAAAAGATGAAGAAAAACGGCTAAAGCTGTACCAATTGTATAGTTGCGTGTATAATTTTTTTTCAGTTCGAAAAATCCGTATACTTCTACGTGCTTCACAACAATTGCAGCTGTCATCTCACACCTCCCTTTTGATTATTGCCACGATACTCTTCAATTGACATTCTTGTTTTCAATAAATCAATTAAGTAGTTCTTACAATCTAGCCGAAAAAGGAAACAACCAGTACACGTAAACATTATTCGATAAATAAAATGCAGATTCTCTAATAGATTCATTAGAAAATCTGCATTCTAAAATTAGTTTTGTCCTTCCAAAGTAAATCTGTATGGAAGCACAATCCAAACTGCTATAGGATGCTGGTTTTGGAGAGCAGGTGTAAAAGCACTTCTTAATGCAGCATCAATTGCCGATTGATTGAACAATTCGGAATCCGATTTAATAACAACTGCTTTTTTCGGTCTTCCTTCTTTATCAACCAATACTTTTACAAATACTTTTCCGGTAATACCGGCACGTTTTGCAATTTCAGGATATTCAGGAGTTACCGCACGAACCATTTCCGGCAATTTTTCAACAGCCGTAAAATCATTCATGCCGGGTTCTTCATCCTTCTTTTCTTCTTCTATCTTGATATCTTGAGTAATTTGCGCGCCGCCGCTCAAATCGTCTACAAGTGCAGGAGCTTGTTGAGCTGCCATTTCTGTTTGAGAAGCAATCACTTGTTCTGGTGGAGCTTCTTCATCCGGAACCGGAACCGGAACACCCACTGTTGGGGCTGCAACCGGACCTGCAACTTGAATTTGAGGTGCAATGTTTTCTATTGATGGTGGCGGACCAAGATCGCTATAATTGATCTTTAACCTTACTTCCGGAATTCCTCCTTCGTCTTCGCGGGAGAGAACTTCTGCAAAGTAATAAGCGCCAATCAATAAGAGATGAAGAAAAATTGCCAGCGCCACACCAATGGTATAGTTACGTGCATAGATCTTTTTTAATTCAAAAGCTCCGTACACGTTATTCTGTTGTAATGCTACTGCTTCTGCCATTTTCTCATTCTCCTTATGTAGATGTAGCTCTTGCCATTTCTTTTTTGTCAATATCCGTTATTGGAGCTAAAGCATATCTGTCCAATCCAGCTAATCGTAATTCATCAATAATATCAATCATATAATGATATTTTGCTTTCTTGTCAATTTTTATAACCACATTCCATTTTTTGTTTTCACTTCTTTTTTCTTTTAAAAATTTAACAAATTCTTCCCAGGATATCTTGGCTGGAATATCATAACCAATATTGCGGTATAACTGATTGGTATCATCAATACGAATAATGATTAATGAAGATTCTGGAACTTTAATATCCACATCTTTTGGGGGAAGATTTATTTCGAGTGTTTGAGGCAAACGAAATACAGTGGTCATCATAAAAAACGTTAATAAAAGAAACGCAACGTCAACCAAAGGAGTCATGTCTATACGAATATTCAATCTCTTTTTTGGTTTGCGCTTGCTAAATTTATTTTTCCGTTTTGAACCACCGCCATCGCCGCCAACGTCGCCACCGGACATATTAATCTCCTATTTTAACTTTTACGGTCTGTTTCATAATTGGTAACCATATTGAATCTGGTTATTTTTACTTTATCAAGAATATCCATAACATCCTGCATAACACCGTATTCAGCATCTGCATCAGCTTTAACTATAGTCCTGAGTTTAGGATTAGAAATTCTTGCTTTCATTAGGATATCACCAAGGTCTGCCATTTTAACCGGACTTGCTTGTTTGTATTTATAGGCAGCACCAAAAATTTTTTCCATGGTTATTTGAGAATCAAAACCCATAAAAATACTGCCCGCTTTATCAATATAAAGCAACATGGTATTCGTTTCCGGAAGTTTAATTTCCGAATGTGACGTGGGAATTATCACTTCAACATCTTCAACTGGCTTAAATGTAGTAGTCATCATGAAGAATGTTAAAAGCAAGAACGCCACATCCACTAGCGGAGTCATGTCTATGCGGACAGAAACTCTTTTCTTTTTTACGTGTGGCATTAATTACCTCACTTTGATTTTAATAATTGCATAACATTGTATTTAGCTTCGTCAATTTGGAAAGTGAAGTTATCAACTTTGTTTACATAGAAGTTATAAGCAACGATACCGGCAATACCTACAATAAGACCACCGGCTGTGTTGATCAACGCTTCCGAAATACCGGTAGCAAGACCCACAGCATCCGGAGCGCCGCCTGTAGCTGCCATAGCTTTGAATGAACGAATCATACCAACTACTGTTCCTAATAGACCAACCATTGTTGCAATAGATGCGATAGTAGATAGAGCAATTAAGTTCTTTTCGAGAAGTGGCGTTTCTAACATTAAAGTTTCTTCAACTGCGCGTTCAACTTCTACTAATTGTTTTTCTTTATCAATTGTAGATTTATCTGATGTTACTTCCTGATAACGTGTGAGTGCAGATTTTAACACATTAGCAACTGAACCTCTTTGTTTATCGCATGAAGCAACTGCTTCGTTAATGTTGCCGGATCTAATTTGATCGATAACTGCTTTGAAAAATTTTGGGATGGCTTGTTTACCCTGAGCTTTTCTTAATGTGATTGCTCTTTCTATAATAACCGCAACAACCATGATTGATAATGCGATCAACAAAGCTACAAGAGGACCGCCAACATACACTGTTCCCATGAGGTTTCCATTCAATGGAGTGTGTTTTGTGCCCTTAAGAGCAAAATCAGCAAAGTTTGCTGGGTTACCAAATACTAACTCGTAAATTGCGTACCCTGCTATCATAGATATGAAGAAGAGAGAGACAATAAAAGCAGACTGTTTCATTTGTGTTACTCCTTGATTATTTAATGTGTTCTGTTATTTATATGTGAATAATGTGCCAAGGTTTTTTACCGATTGAGACTGCAATTGAGGCGTTAAAATGGACTTTTGAGATCAATAAAGCAACATGTTTTTCAATATGAAATGAAATAGCATTTCATTTTGAAAGCCTTTGTTAAATTATAGTCCATAAAGTTTTCTCTTCCTCCATAGCGTGGTTTCCGAAATACCCAGTATTCTAGAAGCCTCTTTAGTTGTGTGAGCCATTTTTAGTACATCTATTATGTGTTGCTTTTCAAGTTCATCTATCTTTTGAACGTTTTGGGTTATCTGCCGGGGTTTAAAGCTGTTTATTTCTTGTGGAAGATGTTCCGGCAAAACTGTATTCTCTTTTGCAAAAACAAGAATTCTCTTAACCATGGTTTCAAATTCTCGAACATTTCCGGGCCAGTCATAATCAAGTAACAGTTTTTTTGTTTCCTCGGATATAGAGATATTCCTTCCGGCTCCATGTTTGCTAATGAGATGACTTAGCAACGCTTCTATATCATCTTTTCGTTCCCTTAAAGCCGGGATTAAAAGTCTAACGCCAACAATTCTATAATAGAAATCTTCCCTAATAACTCCCTCTGCAAGATCACTTTCAACCTTTCTATTAGTAGCACTAATTATTCTTACATCAACTTTACGCGTTATACTTTCCCCCACTCTTTCGAACTCCATGTTTTGCAAAAAGCGTAGAAGCTTAACTTGCATCTGCTTAGGTATATCTGCAACTTCATCCAGAAATAAAGTTCCGCCATCGGCTAAATCCAATCTTCCTAATCTATCTTTAATAGCTGTTGTAAAAGCTCCTTTAACATGCCCGAACAATTCGCTTTCAAATAGGTTTTCCGGAATAGCCGAGCAATTTATTGCAATAAATGGGTTGTCTTTTCTATTAGAATTTGAGTGTATGAATTTTGCCAGCAGCTCTTTTCCGGTGCCGCTTTCTCCTTCAATCAGAATCGGTATATCGCTATCGGCAATTTCCTTAGCTGTCTTTAATATTTGTTTTGTTTTTGTGTTTACAGTAATGAAGGATTCGTTGTGCAGAGAATCTTCTAACTGATCCGCTAATCCTCTCGCTTGCTTTGAAAGACGATGATATTCGAAAGCCTTTTCTACAATATGAAGAAACTCTTTATGGGTGAATGGTTTTGTAATATAATCGTGAGCACCTTTTTTTATTGCTTCTACTGCACTTTCAATAGAGCCGTGCGCAGTCATAAGTATAATGGTTGTGTCCGGAGAATTCTTTTTTATTTCGACAAGAGTAGAAATTCCATCCATCGGCTGCATTTTGAGATCTACAAATGCAACATCAAAGTAAACTTCTTTTGTACGGTTAACACCATCAACAGGATTAGAGAATACATCCGGGTTGTAGCCGTGAGAAATAAGCGAAAGCTCGATTGTTTTAAGAATATTTATTTCATCATCTATTACTAAAATTCTATTGCTATGCATCTACGCTACCGGTATTTTAATTTGAAATGTACTTCCCTTGCCTAGTTCGCTGAAAGCTTTTATTTCTCCATTGTGAATTTCGATAATTTCCTTTGCTATTGAAAGCCCTAGGCCAAGACTTCCCGGAGCCGAATCATCTATCTGAATGAATTTATCAAAAACCATTTTAAGATTTGCCGGACTAATTCCAATGCCCGTATCGGAAATTTCGATAAACAAATCGTCTTCTTTTTTGATGAACTCAACTTTAATCTCTCCTCCGTTTGGAGTGAAACGAAGCGAGTTGGAAACAAGATTTTCTACGGCGCTAATCATGTTGTTAATATTACCGTTTATTTTAGAGCCCATACTCTGGTCAACAACTTCCAGATTTATATTTTTTTCTTTTGCATGGATTGAAAATTTTTTAGCAACATACTCAACAAGTTTTGAGGCTTCGAAAGCCTCAAATTTTATTCTGCCAATATTTGCTTCAAGTTTTGTAAGCTCTAAAATTTCATAAACCAGCTTGTTTAAGCGATCATAATCTTCTTTCATAGAGACAATAAGATCTTTCTGCTTATCGTTTACTTCTCCAACAACACCATCTTCAAAGAGTCCCAGAGCCATTCCCATGGAAGTAAGAGGCGTCTTCAACTCATGAGAAACTTTAGCAATGAATTCACTTTTCATTCTATCAAGTTCTTGATACTTAGTAATATCGTTGAAAACAAAGACTGTTCCTTGTGTCTCGCTCTCAGGAATATCTAATGAAGCCGCCACAACATTAAAATACCTCTGAGAGCCATCGCTGCCTTTTAGGTTAATAACCTCTTCTTTCTTAATAGCAAAATCGCTGTTGTTTTTATTTCTGGCTTTAGTTCGTTCGTTCTTTAATATCTTTTTTATTTCGACTTTCTTTATTGCCTTCTCTCCAAAGATTTCGTTAAAAGCCTTGTTCGAAAGAAGGATTTTGAAATTTTCGTCAACCATCAAAACCGGTTCGTTCATTCCTTCAATAAGCAGTTCCGACTTTCTTTTCTCATACAAAATTTTATTTAGGTTGAGCTGTTCATACATCTGAAGCCGCTCGCTCATTTTATTAAATTCATCAGCAAGTGTGTTTATCTCATCTGAGTTTTCATCCAGTTCTATGCGTTCACTAAAATTTCCCTCTGCCACGTGGGAAACGGACTGTCTTAGTTTTGTTAGCGGACGGACAATATAATTTGAGAATTTAGTTCCGAAAACAAAGCTGATAAATATTGCCCCAAGTAGAATGAATAGAATTGTTATTGCAGCAGTTTGTGTTATCGTTTTAACATTCTGTACCGATTCATCAAGCGAAGTATGGTTCAGCTCCAGAATTCTATTACATTTTCCTTTAATAGACTGAAGCTGCATAATTAAATTTCCAAGATCTACTTTTACTTTTGGCGCTTCGCCGCGGAGAAATATTTTATAATCGAGCGTGTTTATGTTTTCTTCTTTGAACTTAGTCAGCTCAATTTGCAGATCATCAAGAATTTTCTTCTCTTCGTTAGAAAGAGAAAGCTCTCTTGTTTTTTGATGCCAAATAAAGAATTCTCTTGTGCTTAATGTAAAAAGGCTGTCTCCGCGGCTAAAATCCTGGTTGAACATTACAATTACGGCTTCAACTTGCTCATCCAAAGATTTGCTCATGTTATCAGAGTAGATAATAACCGAATAGTTGTCTTGCATCGTTTGCTTGATATATTCATTAAAGCGGTAAAAATTATAGATACTCCACAGAGTTGCCAGAAACATAATCAGCAAAATAACCGTAAAGCCCAGAATAATTTTACTGCGCAGACTTGTTGTATATAGATTTAACATGAATAAGTATTTTGTTACCGTTAAAATACCTTATTGAATCGGCTAATGAAACAGCAAATCTTTCTCCCACAAATTTGACTCGCTTATTGACTTTTATCTCATCAAACTCAAATTTGCATTGGAAATAATCGTTAAGATTTCGCCGCAACATTTACGTACACTTTTAGGAATTTGCTATGAAAAAAACTCTCTTCGTACTAGCCGCACTACTTTTCATCAACTTTACGTTAATTCCAAAGTTTGGCTCACAAGATTCCGGCGGTAAATTATTGCCGGAACAAAAATGTTACGATGTAAAATATTACGACATTCATCTTGATATTGACCCCGTAGAAAAAGCAATTGCTGGATTTACAATTATTACTGCAACAGCCGTAACCGATTTTCAAACAATTATAAGTAATCTTGATACCACTTTTACAATCAACGAGCTTACTCAAATATCAAAAAACGGAAATGAAACAGAAATTCCTTTCAAGCATGAAAATGGAAAAGTTAGCGTAACTTTTCCCGGCGTAATTAAACAAGGCGAAATTTTCTCCATAAAAATTTCTTATGCCGGTGCTCCAAGAGTTGCTAAACGCCCGCCGTGGGATGATGGATTTATATGGACAAAATCTAAAGATGGAACGGATTGGGTAACTGTAACTTGCCAGGGCGGCGGTGCAGATATTTGGTATCCGTGTAAAGATCACCCAAGCGATGAAGCAGATTCCGTTGCAACTCATTTTACCGTTCCCTCAAATTTAGTTTGCATTGGTTCCGGGAAATTTATTTCTTCTGTTGATAACAAGAATGGCACAAAAACATGGAATTGGTTTTCACATACTCCAATCAATAATTATAATGTGATGTTTTACCTGGGCCCTTACCATGCTATTAAATATGATTACACAAGTGTAACCGGCGAAACATTTCCTTTCACTGTTTGGGTTTTACCGGAAAGTTTGGAAAAAGCTAAAGCTCATGCGCCTCAGTTTCTCTTGCATATGAAAGTTAACGAAGAACTTCTTGGTCCATATCCATTTAGAATTGATAAATATTCTGTTGTGGAAGCGCCTCATCTTGGAATGGAACACCAGACAGCAATTGCTTATGGTTTCGGCTGGAAGAATCAAAATGATTTTCCGTTCGACTGGCTTCATCATCATGAATTTTCCCATGAGTGGTGGGGAAATTTAGTTACTGTTTCCGATTGGAGTGATTTTTGGATTCACGAAGGAACGGGAACTTACATGCAGCCGCTTTATCTCGAAAGAGTTTTTGGTAATGAGATGTATTCTAAATACATGAAAAGCATCAAAAGATTTTCCAACAAACAACCGCTTGCGGCTCGAGGAGAAAAAACAAGCGGCGAAAGTTATAACAACGATATTTATTATAAAGGCGCGTGGGTTCTTCACACTTTACGTTATTATTTAGGCGATGAAACTTTCTTCAAAGTTTTCCGGCGCTGGGCTTATCCAACAGAAGCTATGGAGAAAATTAAAACCGGCGCACAATGCCGCAACGCTACAACAGATGAGTTCTTACAAATGGCAGAAAAAATCTCCGGCAAAAAGTTAGATTGGTTCTGGGAAGTTTATATGCGCCAAGCACCATTGCCAAAGCTTCACTACAAAAAAGAACAAAATAAAATTGTTCTCTGGTGGGAAACTGAAAACAACATTTCGTTCCCGCTTCCGGTCGAAGTAAAAATAGCCGGCGAAGTTAAACGCTTGGATATGACAGGCGGTAAAGGTGAATTTGCACTTACTCAAGGTGAAGAGTTTACAATTGACGCGAACGAGCGATTGTTGATGGAGTTAATAAAAGATTAATTTTGTGCGCTCATTTAGAAAAAAGATTTAACCGCTAAGAGCACAAAGCATGCATTAAACGGAACACAATGGACACAAAGAAAAGAAGAAAAACATGAACGAAATATTTATCCTACTATTAATTGGCTTAGCTGCGGGATTGCTTAGCGGTTTGCTTGGCATTGGCGGAGGAATAATCATTATACCAATGTTGGTTGGTTTTCTTGGCTATACACAAAAAGAAGCTCAAGGAACTTCTATTGCATTACTGCTTTTACCTATTGGCATTTTAGCGGTGATGAACTATCACAAAGCCGGATTGATTAATTATAAAGCTGTTGCTTTTATGGTTGTTACATTTGTAATCGGCAGTTATCTTTCATCCAAATACGTAACATCTTTGCCGGATGCTATTCTGAAAAAAATCTTTGCTGTGTTTTTGCTTTTGTATGCTTTCAAACTTTTGTTTGGAAAATAAATTAGGCGTCCTAACCGGTGGATGTAGTATAATTAATGAATCAAAAATATATCTGTGTAAACCCGTGCTGAGTGTACCGAAGCATCTGTTAAATCCCCGCTTCGACTGCGAAGCGAGGCGAGCGCGTCATCCGTGGGCTATTTCTGATTAAATAATTAATTATGCGACATCCACTAACTGAGACCTTTTTTTCACAATAAATAAATGTTGATATGAAAAAATTATTCCTCGCCTTCGTTATTCTCTCCGCATCACTTTCTGCACAAAATAATCTTTGGATTTTATCGGCACCGGCTTATAAAGAGTTTACCAAAATAGACCGCGCCGGAACGACGGTAATTCCAAACGGGAGATTTATTACTCCGCTCGGAAATCAAATTACTACTGCGCCGCATCCTTATGGATTGGTTTTAAGTCCGGATGGAAACACCGCAGTTACCGCGAATTCCGGAACCGGTCCGTTGTCAATAACAATTATCAAAAATATTTTGAGCGGGAATCCGCAAGTAATGCAAGTTCCACCGGGCGCTTCTACAGATAAGGGCGTTCTTGAATCTGTATTCATGGGCTTAGCAATTTCGCCGGATAATAAAATTGTTTACGTGAGCGGCGGAC